>JAHBXU010001082.1 GCA_019636315.1 Planctomycetaceae bacterium
GTCGATCATCATGTTGGATGCGACGCTCGTGCTGACGAAGCTGGGCTCCCAGGGCGCCGTCTATGCCGTCATCATTGCGTCGCTGATCGTTCCCGCATTGTTGCTGGGACGATGGATTCGAATGACGTGACTCTGATGTGTAATGCAGAACGCGCCGCCTCAGCGAAGGAGCGTGAGTCCTCGCGAAGTCATTGGGTGACCATGTCGTTTGAGGAGATGACATCATCGCAGCGGATGGCTCCGTGGATATCAGACGAGGAGAACGATGTCGCCTCTGAGCACGTCGCGCCGAGCGACTCGCGGCCGGAAAGAGACCGTCACGCAGCACCGGCGACGGGAGCTGGGCTCGTACTACACACCGGAGACAATCGCTCGCTACATGTTGCGATCGTGTCTTGACGGACCGCTGACCGAGTGCATGGACGACGAAGTACATCCACTTCGCATCCTCGATCCGGCATGTGGCGACGGCGCCTTTCTGGTCGCAGCACACGAAGAGTTACGCTCGCGGCATCGCACGGACGAGAGATCTCATGTGCCATTGGCGATTGGCGATCAGTCTGGATCTATCGACGCGCGACTCGTCGCGGATCATCTCTTCGGAGTCGATATTGATCCTCAAGCGGTTCGCACACTCCATGAGCGATTCACCACCGAGCGACCGACTCACCCGCAGACAACGAAGACATGCACGCTGGACCTGTCTGCGAATTTCCTTGTGGGGGATGCACTCGCCGGGCCGGATTTTGTCCTTCACGGGAACACCTCTGTCGAGATCGATCATCGCCCGGAGACGGTTGCACAGGCCATTGATTGGCGGCGCGCGTTTCCGCAGGTCGCCGCGGACGGTGGATTCGATCTGGTGATCGGCAACCCTCCATATCGCAGTGAGAAAGGCGCCCGCACCCTGTTTCAGAGTCTTGCCGCGACGAAATTAGGGCGCCGCTGGCGGCAGCCGCGGATGGATCTGTGGCACTATTTCCTGCACCGCGGTCTGGATCTGCTCCGCCCCGGCGGCGTGCTGAGTTACATCGTCAACACTTATTGGATGTCGGCCCAAAGCGCGCGCGTGATGGTCGAGCGGCTGCGCAGGGAGACGACCATCCGTGAGATTGTGCTCCTCGGCGATGCACCCATCTTTGATGGAGTCGCCGGACGACACATGATCATGCAAGTGCAGAAGTCGAGTGCCGATCAACCGTGCCGCGTTGTCGACCTCTGTCGCTTGCGCGATGCGTCAAGGGTTCTCTCAGCGTTATCGGATGCACCCTGCACGAAAGTAACGGATGGTGTGCGCGTCGGGATGGCAGCTCAGCGGTCGCTCTACAGGCAGGGGCGTTTCACGCCCGAGTCTTCGCCTCAAAAGGATAAGCCCCGGCGAGCCGTGGCGCTGGGCGAACTCTTCGATGTTCGGCAGGGGATTGCCGAGAATCCACCGTTTGTCACGCGCGCGATTCGCGATCTGCTCCACGGCACGTGTGAAACGGGCGACGGTGTGTTTGTGCTGACGCGAGACGAGATCGCGCGGCTCGGTCTGAGTTCCGAAGAGCAAAGACTGTTGCGTCCCTATTACGTTGCGAGGGCGATTGATCGGTACGTGTTGCCGCGGGAACCGGTTCACTGGATTCTGTACCTGACGCGCATGACAGCGCCGGAACTGTGGCGGTTGCCGCACGTCGAGCAGCATCTGAAGCGGTTTCGTCCTGTCCTGATGCGTCGACGCGAAGCGGTGCGAGGAG
>JAHBXU010001083.1 GCA_019636315.1 Planctomycetaceae bacterium
CAGGAATCCGGTTGCGGCCAGAGCGTCCAGTCGTCGTTCAGTATCATCTTCCGGCAACAGGTCGCCGGCGAGTTGCTCCTGCACAAAGCGGTCATACGGCTTGTCGGAATTGAAGGCTTTGACGACATAGTCCCGATAGCGGAAGGCATTGGCATAAGCCAGATTTTCATCCAGGCCGTTCGAGTCGGCATAGCGGGCGACATCCAGCCAGTGCCGCGCCCAGCGAACGCCATACTGGGGCGACGCCAGGAGTCGTTCAATCAGCGTGGCGAATGCCTCCTCTGATTCGTCCGCGAGAAACGCAGTAACTTCCTCGGGAGTCGGCGGCAGGCCAATGAGATCGAATGTCGCGCGCCGAATGAGCGTCCGCTTATCTGCGGGAGGAGCCGGCGCAAGTCCGGCATATTCGAGTCGTGACAGGATAAACGCATCGATCGGATTCCGGACCCAACCGGCATTCGCGACCGATGGCGGGGCCTGTTCCTGCGGTCGCTGAAATGCCCAGAACGCGCGTTGCTCCTCCGTGAAGGCTGGTGTGTTGTCCATGCGCGCGATGGGCTCGATCGCAGTGTCTTCGCCCGGCCAGACGGCGCCCCGCAAGATCCATTCGTTCAAGGCGGCGATCTCGCGTTGCGAGATCTTTTCCTTGGGGGGCATGAAGATCTGGCCCGCGTGTTTGACGGCGTCGATCAACAGGCTTCGTTCGGGGTCCCCCGGGACAACTGCTGGACCCCGTTCGCCGCCGCGCAGCAATCCGGCGCGTGTGTCGACGCGCAAGCCGCTTTCGGCCGTGTCGCCGCCATGACAATCCTGACATCGCTCGACAAGAATCGGCCGGACGTACTTCTCAAAAAACTCCTGCTGTGACAGCGATTCGTCGGCCGCGTGTGTTTCAGGGAACGCGATCAGCATCGCAACGGAAGCCAGGCAGAGTCCGAGATGCCGCGTCATTCTCATCCGTCCCATCCCTCGACTTGAGTGGCGTCGGTTGTACCCGAGGCGAAGTTCTCGGCGGTCGCATCAGAAGTTCTCGGCGGTCGCATCAACAGTCCGCCACGAACGAGTCTACCGATGTCCGGGTCGCTCATCCACAATTCCGTGCGGACAGTCTGCCGCGTCGTCGGCGCGGGACGACCTGCAGACACTGCCGCCCGAGGCTCGGGAACCTTGCAACTCGGCGGTAATCGTGCAAGATGCACGTCGAACAGTCATCTGAGACGACATGAAAGGACGGTCAGCATGAGTGCGGACGCACGTTTGGCGGCGCTTGGTGTGGAATTGCCCCCGGCTCCCAAGCCGGCGGGGACGTATCGACCCGTAGTTGTTGTGGGAGACATGGCGTATGTCTCCGGGCATGGTCCACTCAAGCCGGACAAGACTCTCGTGACGGGGCGGGTGGGCGCCGATCTGACCGAGCAGCAGGGGCGCGAGGCGGCGCGTGTCGTCGGTCTGGCCGTGCTTGCCACGCTCAAGAGCCACTTTGGTACTCTGGACCGGATCGCTCGCACGGTCAAAGTTCTGGGCATGGTCAATGCCGCATCTGACTTCCAGAATCATCCATCCGTGATCAACGGCTTCAGCGATCTGATGGCGGAAGTGTTCGGCGAAGACGGCATCGGAGCCCGAAGTGCCGTCGGCATGGGCTCTCTCCCGGGGAACATTACTGTCGAAGTCGAGGCCATCTTCCAATTGAAGCCCGCCGAGTGAGCCCGGGACGGGCTCACGATGACAGCGTGTC
>JAHBXU010001084.1 GCA_019636315.1 Planctomycetaceae bacterium
CGGTCTTCAGCGTTGACGTCCCCCCCACCGCCTTGAACTTGTCGAGTCCGAGCACCGGAAGAAAACCCATGACCATCGCGGGAGAGACCGGTCCCTGATTCGCTTGCGGCATCGTGACAACCGCCCGAAACAGATCGATCGGACTGAAGTACCAGCGGAACTGCGGCGGCAATCCCCCAGGATCCTGACACTTGAGCATCAGTTCGCGAAAGAGCGGGTCCTCGGCGAAGCACTGATCATGCTCCCCGTCCCAACGGAGCAGGATTTCCTCCATCACCCCTTTGCTATTCTCTGCTCCGGCGAACACCAGAACGAAGTGCTCGTCCTTAATGATGTAGGACATCGAGCCGCGTCCATTCCCCTCGTCCGACTCGTCGAACATGTAGGTCGTCACCTCCGTGTCCTGGACGGAATCGACGGATCGCTCGGCCTGCTCTTCCAACGTTCCTCGGGCTTTTTCCAGGAGCGTCTCCAGGGTGTCTCGATGCTCTCCGAACTCCACGAAGAACACGACGCCCAGGTCCTTGCCCGGCGGTTGAACGACGGCGAACGCGAGTTCACCGTGCAGCAGGTTGAGCAACTCGGCGGGAGGGATGCCCAGGTCTTTCTCGGTGTTTTCGGACTTTTCTTCCCACCAGGCGGCAATCTCCTCGCGAATAGGGCCAAAGGCGTCATCGCTCAACATCTGCCCATAGGATGTCTCGAGGAAACGTTCGCGTGCACTGTTGGCGTCCGGAACCGATGCGAATACCGACGTCCCCGTCGGCAGCCGTCGTTCGGCCGGAGGGGCGTCGGCGGCGGTAAGCATCGACGGTGTTCCCCACGCAATCAGACAAAACACGGCCGCCGCCGCGGCTTGACCTCGATGCAATGTGAGCATCACTAACTTTCCTATCGGTTGACGGTGAATGGGACGAGGCCACCTGCCTCGACCGTGGCATCCTCAGCGCAGAACAACACACTGCACCTGATGTCGACTCCGGGCGAATTGTAACCGTCCCATCGCTGGCTGCCCAGCGGGGGCTACCGACGGAACAAGGCCACTCCTTGCGTGGTGACTCTGTTTATGGAGGAGGTGAGGGGCTTTGCGGGCGTTATTGGCAGAGAGCGGCGGTGAGAGGGCGGCTTCGAGAGGGCCGCGATTCTTCTCCACCACCAACCAGGCAACCCACCTGCCATCACCCTGTGAGTGGACGTGCTGCGGGAGCCGTCTGCCGTTTTTCGATATGGGGCGTTCATCCTGAACGAGCAATGGACTGCGGGCGATGCGAATCGGAGGGAAGAGCTGTCGCTCGCCATGTCGTCGATGACGGCTCCGCGACGATTCCTTCCGCCACCAGGCTTGAGTTCATATTGATTGTTGGGATGATAGGGCCTTGCTCTCCGCCGGCCAGTCGACCGATCAATTGAAAGCCGCACGATGAGGATGTCACTGCTCAATCCGTCACGACGCGTCAGGTTTGCGATCGTTTCCGCCCTGTTGTTCCTGCTGGCGGCATCAGCAAACGCTGGTCGTGCAGCCGACCTGCGAGCCGAACTCAATGAAACGGGCGATGAGATCCGCATCCTCCGCTCCGGGCAGACGACCCCGCTCGTGACGCAGGCGGCCCGGCCCGACTTCCGTCCTTATCTGCATCCTCTGCACGCACCCGATGGTCGCGGCGTGTTGACCGAATTGGCTTCTGACCAGCATCCCCATCAAACAGGATTGTCCTGGGGGCTGA
>JAHBXU010001085.1 GCA_019636315.1 Planctomycetaceae bacterium
GCGCAAGCTCGGCTTGACCGTTTCTCTCCGCCACGAACGGACCCGGGTATTATCTCTCCGCAGCGCCCTGGAATCGATTCCAGAGCCGGGCTGGGGGATGCACGGCCGCATCGGTCCGACGTCGTTCGATGCACTGCTCGCATGCCCTCCTCGCTGCCTGCGGTCGTTGGCGGGACGGCTTCTCGGGGATGTTCCGGACGAGGCCCTCGACGGCGATTCGCTGACGGCCTTTGAAGAATCGATGGCCGAGTTGCTCATGACGGAACTGCTCAAGGCGTTCGGAGATGCGTGGCCCGGTGCGGAACCTTTGAACTGCAGGCCAGTCGGCACGGTCGTTCAGCCGCAGCGGACGCGTATGTATCCTCCGCGCGCCACACTGGTCGTCACGACGTTTCAAATCGGTGCGGGGTCGGGCGAGGCGCCGTCGTTGGGTGGGGAGCGGCTCGTGCTGACGATGCCGCAACTGGAACTTGAGGACCTCATTGAAGTCGAGTGTTCGATGCCGACGGGACAGCGGGCGAAACCGCATCCCGCCATTCCCCGGATCATGCGGGACGTTCCCGTCGCGGTGACCGTCGAACTCGGGCGAACCAGCCTGTCGATGTCCGAGCTGACGTCGTTGCAATCGGGGGACGTCGTCATCCTGGAGCAACCGGTCAGCCGCCCGCTCAACGTGCTTGTCGGCGAGACGCTCAAGTTTCGCGGCCGTCCGGGACGGCTCGGGACGCGTCGTTGCCTTGAGATCCAACAACTCCTTGAAGACGCATCCGACGCGCTGTCGCAGTAGTGATCCATGTCACAGACGCCCCCCTACTCTGAGGACGAATCGACGTTGGAACCCCATGACGTCGCGGATTCCCCTGCCGCCGCATCCTCGATGGATGCCGTCGGCGTGCGCCCGGCCCAGTTCCCTGAAATGGACACCGTCGGTCCCGGCGGCGGCGAGTTGCCGCTCGCCCGCTTTCTCGACGTCACACTCAGTGCGTCGGTCGAATTGGGACGGGCTCTGATCCCGATCGGCGATGTGCTCAAGCTGGGCGAGGGCGCGGTCCTCGAACTCGATCGAGAGGTGACGGAACCGGTCGACATCATGGTGCAGGGCATTCGCCTGGCCCGTGGTGAGGTCGTCGTCGTCGACAATTGCTATGCCGTGCGAATCACCGAAGTGGAATCCGGACAGATGGGCCGCGTCAGTCCGTCGGGTTCCTCCCGGAACTGACCCGCGCCAGGAACGATCGAGGTCATCCATGTTCCGCGCGTTGACACGAACGGCCGTCACGGCTGCGCTGCTCTGGGGGCACGTAGCGGCCGAGCCGCACTGCGCAACCGCGAGCGACCTGGTCACTCCTTTTGACCTGAGACCGTCCGTGGTGGGAGTTGCCGGCGCCTCGGAACCGTCGGATTGGCTGCTTTCCCGCGAATCACTGGACTCGGCACCGCACGATCACTCCTCCTCCTTCGCGTTCCCGCCGTTGTTGCAGATTCCCCCCCAACAACCGGTCGCCGTGGTCACGGAGCCTGTAGCGGCTCCATCTTTGGAAAACCAAGTGCCCCCGGCGGCGACGGCTGCAAGTGACAGCTCTGTGGCCGGCGTCATTCTCGACGCCGAAGTTGCGGACTTGCCTCACACAGATGACGACGCGATCGACGTCCAGCAATCGAAGTTTGCGTTGGCTCCTTCGTTCGCAGAATTGCAGGCGCTCAGCGGTTCGTCCCCC
>JAHBXU010001086.1 GCA_019636315.1 Planctomycetaceae bacterium
TCGCGTTTGACGGTCTGACCGCCAGCAGCGATGGCCGCTATATCGCGAAGAACGGCCGGCTGGTCGTCCTGACTCCCGTCGAGGGACGCCGCATTCAGCAGATGTGGACCACGCGCGACTTCCCCCACGATTTTGTGTTGCGGCTCGAGTTCCGCGCCACGCCCAACGCCGACAGCGGCGTGTTCCTCCGCAAGCCGCAGCTCCAGTGCCGCGACTACCTGCTCGCCGGCCCGTACAAGTCGCTGAAGAACTACCGGCCGCAGGACTGGAACCAACTGGAGGTCGTCGCGGTGGGGGGCGTCGCGAAGTGCACCTGCAACGGCGAGGTGCTGGAAGCGGAAGTCGCGTTGCCGGCCGACGGTCCGATCGGCCTCGAGGGAGACCGGGGGCAGATGGAGTACCGGCGGATTCGAATTCGCACGACGGAATAACGCCGTTGTCGATCGGGCGCTGACGGGGTTGGGATCGGACTTTCCGTTCGGGAATGCGCGGAGAGGCGAGCCGGTCGATGGCCGCGATCGGCGGGTGCAGCTACGCTGCGCTCCCGCGAAGGATCCGTACGACGCTGAATTTTCTGGAGCCGACTGGAATGATTCCCCGCAAGCCGAAACCGCAGGAGTCTGTGAGTTCGAAGAAGAAGTCCGACGAAGCGGCGAAGAAGGCGGCCGCCCGCGCCGCGAACCGGGATGCCTGGAAGGGCGGACGCAAACCCGGCCGGTAATTCCGAAGCCCCGCACGATCGCTCAACGGTCGATCGAGGATTCGACGCCTTTCGCGCCGCGTGGCCGACGGTTGCAGGGCGCAGCCCGAAACCCCACACGCCGTAGGGTGGCGTCGAGCCGGGCGATGACCCTCCATTCTCGACGCCCACAGGCGACTGACGTCCCCCGCTCGCCCCTTCAATTTGCACTTTTCATTTGCCGTTTTGCAATTTGCAATATTCGCAAAGACCAATTGCTGATGACCAATGACCAATCCCGGTCCGCCCCGGGGCTTTCGTCGCTGCGCTCGGTCCAGCCCCGGCCACCTATGGCGGCCAGCGGCATACGTGCAGCGCCACATGGTCAATGACATATGGCATGTCGCCGATGGCCATTGATTGGCTTTTTCCCGGCAGGCGCGGCGCCGGCGCGCACCGAAACGCACTTTCGCGTTACGTCTACGGCATCTCGGCCGTCCGCAGCGGCGGCGTCCGCAGGTCGCGCGTGTACCGGTCCCGGTAGGCCTGAAAAGCCGCGGCCGACTCCTGCTGGGCAATCTCCACCGCAGCCCCGAACCGCAGCGCCTGATCCAGCTGCCCTTCCACGCCGAAGCCGGCCAGCGTCGTCAGCAATTGCTTCACCTGTGGGTCGTCCCGCAGCGCGTCGACGCGCTTCTGCGTGACCTGCGACGGATCGATCATCCGCTCCTCTTTCCACAGTGTCGTCCACTGACGCGAGGCAGCGTCCTCGCGGACCAGAAACTCCGTCGCCACCTGGCCGCTCAACCGCTCGATGTTCGTCTCCAGCCGCGTCACCCGGCAGGCCAGCACCTCGGCCTGCTCCGCCATCCGCACCGCCGTCTCCCGCCACCGGCTGGGCTGCGGCGCCGCTCCCAGCCCCGGCTCCAGCAGATCCGCGAGCTGTGATTTCAGCGTGCTTTGAAAGATCGGCGCGATGAGCGCCGCGACGTCAGGCCGTTCGGCGGCGGAGTCGGTCCGCACGAACACCT
>JAHBXU010001087.1 GCA_019636315.1 Planctomycetaceae bacterium
ACAGTCCTGCTGGTGCGATGCTTTGTACCGCCGCAGCCTGTTCAGATTCCCGACGAACCGCAGTTCGCAGGCTGCCACAGCTGGGTCGAGTTGCCGGAGGCTCTGCCGACAAAGGGCCTTGTGCCCGTCCTGAGTGATCAAGAGTTTGCAATCCTTGCAGAACTTGTCACCGAGCGTCTGTCCGCGCCGCCCGAAGTAGCCTGAGGAACGTCTCGTTATTCGAGAGTCTCATGAGGTTGTTCCATTGCCGGCCAGCGGATGAGGACAGTGAGGCCGCGGTCTGGTTGATTCGCCAGCTCCATGCTCCCACCGTGATTGGTGACGATCCGCCAGCACTTCGACAGTCCGAAGCCCAACCCGCGTCCCGCCTGCCGGCCTGAGTAAAACGGATCGAACGCGTGAATGGCTGCCTCTTTCGCGAGACCGGTCCCTTCGTCACTGATGATGATCTGCGTCCATTCGCCAGCGCTGGCCCCTTTAAAAGACGCGACCATGCGAATTGTCGATCCCTGCGGCGACGCTTCAACCGCATTCCGGATCAATTGACTCAGTACGACATCAAGCTGTGTTTCATCCGCCCAGACACGGACCTCTGAGGCGCAGTCGCAACGCAGCGTTAATTGTCGGACAGCGCAAGATTCGTCGAACTTTGAAACGACGCTTCGGAACACCTCCGCGAGATTGAGGACTTGCGGTTGCGGAAGCGGCGGACGGGCGAACAGCATCACGTCCCCAATCATGTCGCGAATCCGCAGGGCTTGCGCACCGATGGTCGCGAGGTGCCGTCGACGCTCAGGATCCTGTTCGCCGCGGAGCAAGAGCTGCACGCGGCCGGAAATTGCGGCGAGCGGATTGTTGATCTCATGGCCAGCGCCAGCGGCGAACTCTGCGAGCGATTCGAGCTTCGCGTCTCGCAGCAGTCGGTCCTGTGACAACGCTCGATTGAGCAACGCCGACGTTGCTTCCCTAAGCCGCCGATCGGCTTCATCCGGCAACGGGTCGCCGCCGACAACGATCAACATCCCAAAGGAAACATCGGCCGGAGTTCCCAAGGTCCTCCGCATGGTATTGCCGCTGCGGAAGGCAACGTCACTACCGGTGATGCGGCTCAGCACGTCGTAGAGATCGTCATCAGAGGCTGCCGAATCCGGTAATCGGGATTCGTAGAGCGCAACGTGCTCATTGCCGTACGCCGCGGCAATCCGATGGAACGGCCCCCATTCGGACCGAACGGCGATCAGCACACACGCGGCATCCGTCGCCACTTGCCACGCACACACCAGGTGCTCCAGCAACCGGTCCAACTCGACGATGGCGTCGCCCTGGATAACGGCCGTCCAGACGAGCCGCTCCAGCTGTTCTCCCACCGGCCTGTCCTCTGTGGGGAGAGGGAGGCGTTCAGTGCGGCGGGCAACCGTCATAGCGCGGCCTTAACGCGTCGACGACATCAGCGAGCCGTGACGGTTTCCATGTCCAGCAACTCGCACACGCGTTCGAGCAGCGCGTCGACTTCAAACGGCTTCTGCAGGAAGTCATTCGCCCCAGAGGACTTCAGGTCCTCAATCTTGTCCTGCTCGACCATCCCGGAGATGCAGATAATTTTCACATCATCCATCGTGGGATCGCTCCGCACGCGCTGGCAGACCTCTTTTCCATTGATGTCGGGCAACATCACGTCGAGCACAATGATGTCTGGCCGGTACTC
>JAHBXU010001088.1 GCA_019636315.1 Planctomycetaceae bacterium
GCGGCTAATACGATTTGTCGCTCAATCGCTGGACTTCCGCTTGCAGTTGTTTCATTACGCGGCTGCGGGCGATGTATACGGCGCCAATTGACATGTTGAGTTCGACGGCGACGTCGGCGATCGGCCGCTCTTCGACACTGGTCTGCCAGAAGGCGTTCCATTTCTTTTCGTCGGTCCGTTGCCGTACGCGCGCCGCGGCGAGGCGGAATCGCTCTCGCTCGAATTCCTGTTCAAAAACGGCCGATTGCTTGCTGGCCGGATCAGACTGTTCGGCCAGCATCTGTACGAATTCCGACCCGCCTCGGCCGAGCGGGAGGTGCCGTTTGCGAGTAAGGAAGTTGATCACAAGGTTTCGGCTGATGCGAAACAGCCAATCGCGAAATCGCCCTTTCTCTCGGTCGGGATCCCATCGCTCGACCGCCCGCGAAACCGCGAGCAGGACCTCCTGCACGACGTCCTGGGCGTCAGCCGATTGCAATCCTTTGTGCCTGGCCAGCCGGTAAACCAGCGGCTCATAGAGTGCGACAAACTCATCCCACGCCTCGACGTCCCGCGCATCGGGCAACCGCAGGATGAGACTGGCACGCGTCTCCGGAACAGGCGATTCCACCACCGGCATGCGACCTCCTTACCGGTAAACACACGGTGAACTCAGCACTCTTTCCGTCAATTTTGAGAATTCACATGGCGTGCGGCAAACCTCCTCGTGAGGACCGCGATGTCCTAATGTTGCGGTTGCCAGTGGGGCCACATGGCGCCGTGGCCAGGGGGGACCTGGGTCAATGCGTGGGTGCGGCCGCTGGGAAGGTGCATGACTTCCAGTTGCCGTGCGCCCGTTCGGTTTGTGCCAAAGACGAGCCATTCGCCGTCGCGGGACGGGGTGGGGTGATAGTTGTGTGTCCCCGGCGGACTGTGCGTCAGTTGTGTGACGGCTCCATTGAGCGTGGCTTGAAACAGTTCAATGGAATCTCCTTCCTGACGGGTGAAGAACAGCGATTGTCCGTCAGCCGCCCAGATCGGGACGTCGCTGCTGCCGCCGTGGAAGTCGAACACGTCCAGGAATTCGACGACACCTCGATAGCCATTGCGGTCGGCGACCTTGGTCAGCCCCATGCCATCGCGGTTTACGACGTGCGGATGGCAGTTGTAGTGCTCGCCCGAAAGAAACAGCACGCGCTGCCCATCGGCGGACCATTGTGGGACAAAGTTGAACGGCTGCCCGGTTTCTATCCGCACGACGTTCGAGCCGTCCGCGTCGGCCAGATAGATCTGATAGTCCTTGTGATACGCGATGCGAAGTCCATCGGGCGAGGCACTGAAGCCATACGTGAATCCTTCCTTCCCTTCGGTCAGATCGACTTTTTGCGTGCCGTCGATCTGCATGCGGAAGGGATGCGAAATGCCGTCGATCAGGGCGGTGAACCCGAGATGTTCCGGATCGCCGGGCCAGAAGAAGACCCCTCCATTGTACGAACTGACTCGTTCGACGCCCGTGAGGTTGATCGACCGGCCGCCTGCGAGATCAATCAGATGGACATCGGCGAGCCATCCCCCTTCGACGAAGCGAAAGTCGCGGTGTTCCTCTTCCCAGTGTGCGTTTTCCGGAGATTCCCACGCCCCCAGGACGAGCGCACGCGTTCCGTCCGGCGACCAGCCGGCGAACTGCGTCCAGGCATGCTCACGGTCCACCAGCGCTTCGCCGAGG
>JAHBXU010001089.1 GCA_019636315.1 Planctomycetaceae bacterium
TTCATCGACGAGCTTCCGCGCGACGCGTGGATCCTGCTGAGCGAACCGGGCGATCTTGTGGCGGGGGGGCGGGATTATATCGAGAGACTGCGGGATGCCCGCGGCCTTTTCTCGGTCGAGTCCACACTGTCGCGCTGCATGGGGCGTGCTGCGGTCAGCATTGCCGCCATTACGGAAGGCAGAGAATCAACGCACCTTGCTCTCCATACCGAGTCCATCGACCGCCTGACGGGACCAAAGTCGGAGGTTCTTCACGAACTGGCCTCCATGGTCGAGCGCGAGGTGACGATTGTGATCGCGTGTCACAACACGGGTGAACGCGAGCGGATGGAGGAACTGCTGCAACAGTCGGACGCCAATCTGAGTGATCGCGTCCAACTGTGTGTGGGATCCGTGACGCGTGGGTATCGGCTCCCTTCGTTGGGGCTCGTCGTTCTGAGCGATCACGAACTATTCAGCCGCACGCCCGTACGACGGGTCAAACGCACGACGACGACACAGGGTCCGGCCCGGATTGAAAGCCGGGCCATCGACACGTTTCTTGATCTCAATGTGGGGGATCTCGTCGTCCATCTTGCCCACGGGATCGCGCGCTATCGCGGAATGGAACTGCTTGACCGGGAGGATCGGCGAGAGGAACACTTGCTGCTCGAGTTCCGCGACAAGATGAAGATGTATGTGCCGGTGTCGCTGATTCACCTGGTGCAGAAGTACATCGGCGGAGCCAAGGCATCACCCCCCTTGTCCAAGCTGGGCGGGCGGGGTTGGGAGGCGAAGAAACAGCGGGTCAGCGAGGCCATTGCCGACATGGCGTCCGACATGCTGCGGCTCCAGGCCGAACGGGAATCGAAGCCCGGCTACGCCTGCCCGGACGATTCGCACTGGCAGCAGGAGTTCGAGGCGGCGTTTCCCTATGTCGAGACGCCCGATCAGGTCGCGGCGATTGCCGCCTGCAAGGACGACCTCGAACAGATGCGTCCAATGGATCGATTGATCTGCGGCGACGTCGGGTTCGGCAAGACGGAGGTCGCCATGCGGGCCGCGTTCAAGATGATCGATGCCGGCAAGCAGGTGGCCGTCCTCGTGCCGACGACCGTCCTCGCGGAACAGCATTTTCGTACGTTCCGCGACCGGATGGCGGAATACCCGGTCACGATCGACACACTCTCGCGCTTTCGCAGCAAGGGCGAGCAACAGGAAACCCTGGCCGGCATGGCGGCCGGGACGGTCGATCTTGTCATTGGGACGCACCGACTGGTGCAACCGGACGTGAAGTTCAAAGACCTGGGGCTGCTGATTATTGACGAGGAGCAGCGATTCGGCGTCGAGGCGAAGGAGATGCTCAAGCGCGTGCGGCTCACGGTCGACGTGCTGACGATGACGGCCACGCCGATCCCGCGCACGTTGCATCTGTCGTTGCTTGGCGTGCGAGACATCTCGAATCTCACGACGCCGCCGCAAGACCGGGTGTCGATTGAGACGCGCAGCTGCCGCTGGGACGGCGCCTTCATTCGCTCCGCGATTGTGCGGGAGTTGAACCGGGGCGGCCAATGCTATTTCGTCCACAATCGTGTCTACAACATCCAGTCGATCACGGACCGCCTGCAATCGATTGTGCCGGAGGCGAGCTTCGCCATCGTACACGGCCAGATGCCCGACGGGATGATCGAAGAGAATATGCTGGCGTTTGACGCCGGCAAAGTG
>JAHBXU010000109.1 GCA_019636315.1 Planctomycetaceae bacterium
GGATTTCGACCATGTCGCCGGGGCTCGTTCCCCACCCCTGGGGATCTGCTGCGGCTGTCAGCCCGGACCTGGCCCTGTCGCTGCTCTCCCCTCAATCGGTCCACCTCATACTGACTCCGGTTCGTCCCACCCGGGAAGCCGCCGTGCGCGAGTCGCTCGCCGTTCAAGGTTCCCTCCTGCAATGGCACGCCGATGTTGAGATGGAATGCACGGCTGCGCCCGTTGCACTGCATCGTTTCCAAGTCGATCCGCGAATCCGGTTGACGTCTGTCAGTGTTTCTCAGAATGGTGTTGACCGACTCGTTCGGTGGTCCCGTGCGTCGGATCAGGACGTCGTCCTCTGGTTGACAGGGGAACTCCTGGGACGACAGTCCATTCGCCTGACCGGCGAGATTCCACTGCTCACGGACACGCCGCTCGATGTGCCGCGACTTGTGATCCCGGAAACGCGGCTGACGCAGCACGAGTTCGTGTTTCGCGCGTCACCCGGATGGCGTGTGCAGATCCTCAACGGAGAAGGCGGGACGATTTCCAACGCCCTGGAAGGGGCCTCGAATGAACCGTTGACTGTGAATGGAGCTGCCGAGGACGCAAGGACGTTCGACCGTCTGAATAAGACGCGTCCCTTGACGTTCACCGTGTCGGCCGAGTCCACCGCGCCAATGAGTTATGAACGCGTCCTTGCACTCCAGGTTGAGGAGGGGAAACGGTTGCACGCGCGCACGGTCATTCGTTTTCCTGAGCAAGGCACGCACGTCCCCCGCGTGACCATCGTCGTGCCTGCGGAATGGTCGCAGATCGAACCGTTCACTGCGACGCCTCAACCGGCGTCGATCTCTGAGCGACCTGACGGGAGCGTTGAATTGATCTATGACGGCCTGCCGAGCCGTTCTTCGAACCGGACGGTCGAAATGACGGCCCACCTGATTGTTCCCGGCAATGGGCCTTGGATCGTGCCCAATGTCTCGCTGACTGACGGAGAGGCGATCCGTGACAATCTGATTGTGTCGGAAGAGTTTCCATTCGAGATCGCGGGACATTCCCCCCTGCGGTCGCTGGATCAATCGGTGCCGGATCTTGCTGCCCCAGTTGTTGAAACCATCTCGAACCCGCGCCGGGTGTATCTCTCCAGTGGGCTTCCGTGGACGCTTGTGCGTTCGTCAACCAACGGCGCCCCAACACACGTTGTGAGGATCGAATCCGCCGTTTGGGATTCTGCGAGTGACGAGTTCACCGGCGTCACGTTTGCCGATGTGTCGCTCAACCGGGCCGAAGAGGTTCGCGTCGATCTGCCGGACGGCCTGCGTGTACTCCGCGTGGCCTGGAATGGCGTTCTGCTCCCCTCTCCCGCGGACGGGGATTCTCAACTGGTCATTCCGAGTTCTGCGTCAAATCGCCAACGGCAATCGCATGAGCTGAAACTCTGGTGGCAATCGCGTCGATCGTGGTTCGCCTTCCGCAGTTCGATCCCGTTGCCTCGGGTGGCCGGCGTCCCCGTCGTTCACGAGTCGGCCCTGTTCCTGGGACGGATGGGCACCGACTATCGGAGCGGCGGATCATGGCAACCTCATCTCGATTTGAGTATGGCGGGGCGCCCCGCCGCAACGGATCAGCCAATCTCCGCCGCGCTGTCCGCATCCGGATACTCCCTGCGGCGGATGGCCGCTTTATTGGATGAAGAGCCATCCCGAACGATCCTGCTGGGAGAGATTCCGGCGCGCGTGGCCACCGGGCCGTATTCGACGGTGACGGTGTGGGCCTTCAATCAACGCCTGACACGTGCCCTCTGGTTGGCTCTGGCCTTGGCGCTTGCTGCTTGCATTGCGCAAAGCCGCGCATGGCGGTCGCGCGTCCAATCGCTATGGGCGAGTCACACAACGCAGATCTTTGCCGGGCCGACAGTCCTTGCAGCCATGCTTTGGGCCATGGGCCCGAGCGTCATTGGCTTCTGGCTGCTGATCTTGATGGGGACTGCGTGGATCGTCGCCATACGCTGGCCGGAGTTTGTTCCGCCGGCGCCACGCCAATTCGCCGATCAGACGTCTTAACAACCTGATATTGTGAGGTCGATGAGACAGATCTTCGCCCCGTGCTTAAAGCGGTGAGGTGGTCCCCAGGAGCGAGACGGCGATCGTCAGCAGTCCAACCGCGAGACAGTACCAGCCGAATGCATACAGCCGGCGCGCCGAGATCACTCTGAGCAGTGCTTTGAGAGCCAGGATGCCAACGACAAACGCCACTGCTGCGCCCACTCCGAAGGCATTCCAGGGCACGCTCGAAAGCTCGCTCGATTTCAGGAGCGACAGTGTTTCCAGTGTTGCCGCTCCCAGGATGGCGGGAATCGCGATGAGAAAGGAGAACGTGGCGGCCGTCTGGCGGCTCATGCCTGACAGCAATCCTCCAAAGATCGTCACGCCGGAGCGTGAGATGCCGGGAATGGGGGCGATCGCCTGAAACATCCCCACCATCAAGGCCTGCTTCCAGGTGATGTCCGGCAATTCGATCGTGCCCCGGTCAATCCAACGGGTCGTCCACAGCAGCCCTGCGGTCACACACAGGGCGACACCTGCGGCCAGCGGAGAGCTGAAGGCATGTTTCAACTGATCGTGTAACAGGAGTCCGACGACGACCAGCGGCAGCGTGGCGACCACAATGCATGCCAGAACGCGCGGCTGTTTCAGCAGCGTCACCAGCAGATGACGATAGACGAGCACAATCGAGAATAACGTCCCCACATGGAGCGCGACGTTAAACGCCATGTTCTCGGCCGGCATATCGAGCAACGACCCCGCGAGAACCAGATGTCCCGAGGAACTGATGGGGAGGAATTCGGCGATGCCTTGAATGACCCCCAGGACGATTGCCTGCCAATAGCTCATATCCGGCCGAATCTGAAGAATCCAAGATCAACCGGAGCATTCCGGCGCTGCCGCATTGTCCCTGAAACCAGTCCGAGCAGGGACGTGTCGAAGATATCCGGGGGCACGGGTCGCTCGCGAACCGTCCGACCAGGAGCATCACGGCATCCTCTAGCAGCTTAGTCCCCCTTGGCGGCGCGGCGCCGAAAGTTCATCGGTGATTGTCGTACCATCTGGCGGATCGCGCCGATCATAACGGAATTGTCTCGTCATGGAGAGGTCGACTTCAGTCGAGTCGCAAGTATGTTTGCACAACGACCGGGCGCTCGTCGAGCCGCAATAATCGGTAGAACCTGTCTCTTTTGAAATCCCAGTGCCGCAGCGGTTCGACCATCGTCGAACGAAGTACACTAGCAGCACGAGCGAAACAGCGATTACACTGCCGTGCCGGGCATTGTTGACGCGGGCGAGGATTCGCCAGTCTGCTGCAACGCTCCGGCTGCGTCGATTCGGTTTCATTGTTTGGAAGGTTGTCCCATGCGTCTCGGTGTTGTCTGCGTCAGTTGGGTGACGATCATCCTTGGGCTTGCCGGAACGTCGCAGGCCCATCCCGGTCACGGAACAACCGATCCGCAGACCGTCGCCCATTACCTCACGGAACCGGTGCATCTGGCGCCCCTCATGGCGGTGGTTGCCGTGTCAGCAGCCGCAATCAGTTTGTTGGCGGCGCGGAATCGCCAGACGCGGCATCGCGGTTGAATCGTCGTGCATTCCGCACCGCTGAAGCCAGAAGGATGCCCCAGCCGACCAGGCTGATGATCGCGCCCCAGACGACGCTTTGAGGGGCGAAACGCCAGCGGATCAGGTGTTCTCCTGCCGGAATATTCTCACTCAGAAAGATCCCATCCGCGGTCCCCGTCCGCGTGATCGGTGCGACATCCTTATCGATGGCAGCGGACCATCCGGGATAATCTAACTGCGCTATGGTGAGCAAAGTCGCAGTCTGGTCACCGTCTGCATCGTCCCCGCGAGCCGCGACGGACGTTTGCACATCGATGGACTGCGCATCCAGGTGTGAAACGATCGCATGATCCTGCGGCGTGGCGCCTTCTAACCGCGCCAGATCGCCCGAATCGAGCCATTCATAAAGATACAACGGTTCCCGCATCCGTCCCCAGGCATGGCTCAGCAGGCGATCCATGCCCTGCCAGACCAGATTCGCATCCGGCCACTCCGATCGATCGAGCGGCTCCATTCGCAGGATGTGGGTCACAGCGGCCGATCGTAACCAGGCCTTCTGCTGCAATAGCGACTCGCGTCGCTCGGCGGGCGTCGCCTCGCTCGGCGGTTCCGGCATGACATACTGAGGATCGAAGTATGCGGCCGGACCCAAGCCCAGGTAGACCGGCGTCGTCGGAAAGCCGGTGAGTGAAGCGACGTTGGCTCCGGGGGCCCACATACGGACCGGCCTCAATTCCGGTCCCGCGTTCTGGTACTCCGCCAGGATCCGGCCGACCACGCTTTCCTTCCGATGATTGATCGGCGGATCGGTCACCATCACTGCATACGTCACTCGGCGACTGACCCAATGGAGGTCGGCCACCGTCACACCGATGACGACAATCGCACAGAAACCGCAGATCAGACCGACTGCTGGCCCGCGTTCGGTCCGGCCGGATATGGCACGACCTCGATCTGTTTTGCGTCCGGCGGGCTGCTGCTTTACGGTGTGATTGCCGGAGAGCCAGCGACCCGTCCATTGATCAAAGCCCGACCCTGCCAGTAACCCGGCGGCAAACGTCGTCACGATCCCATAGCGCCCGGGCCCCATGAAGAAGCCGAAGCCGGGCAGGTATCTCGTCAACGGGATCAGCCAGCCAGTGGCGTATATCACGGACGCCATACCGAGCAGTAGCCAGATCAGATGCCGTCGGTCGAGTGGTTGTCCACCGCGCAGGGCGATGGCCAGTCGATAGACAATCAAGGCGAGCGGCAGCATCCCGAAATAAAGATGGGCTTCGACTTTGTTTGTCGCGGAGGCGATCGACAGGGTCTTGATGGCGCTCAGTGCCTGGTCTGGATCGGAGTCCTCGGTGTACCACATCCAGGGAGCAATAATCTGAGACAGGTACCAGGGAGGAATATGGCCGTATCCCGGATCGAGATGGGCGCCGACCTCTTCGCGTTGGCTGAGTCGCTTCAGTTCCCACGTCGGGAGTAACTGAACAGCAGACAGGACAAAGCCAAACGCGACGGCCAGAATCACGGGGACCAGAATCGACGTCGCGGCACGTTGGCCGGCGGGGGCGGCCGTCGGCGATGGATCCATTAGAAGCAATCGGAGAAGCACGTATCCGATCACGGTGAGTTGCGTGATGAATGCGAGATTGAAATGACCCGCCAGCAAATGGATGCCCATTGCTGCGGCCAAGACCAACAACCAACCGCGCCCTCGTGTCTGCAAGTACGACTCCGCGCACCACAGGCACAGCGGAAAGTACGCGCCGCCGATAATGGCCCACTCCAGACAGATGCGCGGAGGGAACCAACCATACACGAAGACGACTGCTCCGAGCGCCGCAGCCCAGGCAGAGAGATTGAGCCGCCGCATCAAGAGCCAACAGAATACAAATGCCGCGATATAATGCGCAATCTGGCTGGAATTATAGGCGGTATTGACTGTCAGAAACCGGTACAACAGCGGGTTCGGAGGATACAGGACACCCGTCTGGCTCTCCGCGAGGAGTGGATATCCGAACCCGCCCAACCGGTTCCAGAGCGGTGCTTCCCCCTGGACCAGTTGATCTGCGTAGACGGCCTTCTGCGGGAAGAAGTACGAATACATGTCGCCGCCGATGAGGCCGCTTCCCTGCCAGAGCGGACCCCAGAACAGGATCGTCAGCCCGACAGACAGTCCAAGAATCAGCAGGATCCAGCGCAACGGTCGGTCAAATACGGGTGTCTCGGAGAGATCGGCCCGCATGCAATGATGCAGCCCCATTGTCGCCGAGTGTAGGGAATTGATAGGACACGGCCGAGTCGCAAAAGGCGTGCGAGATCAGAAATCTGTCGACAACGCAGTGGATGGCGGGCGATCGTCAGCCGGCGCATGGGAAAGGGCAACTTGAGGATTCCCGCTGTGGCTGTTGTTGACCCTTCTGGTGACGATCGGTTCCCAACACATTCTCAAGACAATTACTCGGACATTCGTCACATCGCGGAGGTCCGAAGTCAATCTATCTTGAACGATACCTTCAGGTTCGCCTGTGACATTGCGCCTTGGAGCCAGTAACAAAGATGCGGCCTTATCATTCACATGTGAGTGTCCGCGTGCTATCCTCCCAAGCGAATCAACGTCGGGTCAGGGAGTATCCTAAACCTGGCGCAGGATCCTCGAGAGTTGACTAAACTCTGGTCCGTTTCGCGGAGTCTGGAGAATAGACTGGCCCGATCGGGAATGTAAGGGAAGTCGACTCCACCCGCCGTTGACGCGAGCGCAGAAAGACTCTCGCTCTTTTCGACATCCCCAATGTGATTGGGGAAGGTCCGACACGGCATTGAGGTCGCGTTTGGTGTGTTGCACACCTTTGCGGTCGCTCCACGTTCCATTTTAGGTTGATCGAATGGCGAAAAAGACAAGTGCACGTAGTGGCGAGTTTGTGATGGCGCGAGAGTTGCGGAATATCCTCTCGGAATCCCGCGATCTCAGCGGAAAGCAGGCTTTAAGTGTGTTGAAAGAGCGCTTTCCTAAAGAGAAAATCAATGAGAACTCCTTCGGCGTGGCCTTCTCGGGCGCCCGGAGAGCGCTGGGCATCTCGAAGGGACGCAAGAAGGTGCGAATCCGGAAGCCCGGAGCAGGTCCGGCACGTTCGACTGCGGTCGTCACAGTCGACATCGAAACGCTTCAGGCCGCACGCAGGTATCTGACGCAAGTCGGAGATGCCGAACGGGCGATCAGCGCCATCAAGCAGCTGCAGACGTTGCAGATCGGTTGATTGAGCCGCAGGCTGTGAATTGACGCACATCGGCGGCGCGTAGGACAGACGCTTCGCGCCGCCGATGGATCGATCTCTGCCGACATCAGCCGGTGACGCATGCGGGCCGCTCGACTCTGAGGCGATTCAGAATGCCTCATTGAGAGGGCGATGGCGGCTGATGTTCGACGGGCGCACCGCAAACACTCGGTTGTGCCGTTTCGCGCCACAAGTTGAAGAGTTCCGGCCCCCGATCACGTATGTCAAATCGTGATCGGATCGTGCGCCGTGCCGCAAGGCCCAGTTGAACTCTCATGTCCGCATCATGGGCCAGCCGACGGACGCCCGCCGCGAGCCCGGCGACGTCGTTCGTTTCGACCAGCAGCGCTGACTCGTGATCCATCAGCATTTCCGGCGTTCCTCCGACACGAGTGGCGACGATCGCCGCGCCGCAGGCGGCGGCTTCGAGGAGGACGCGGCCAAAGGGCTCCTGGCGTGCGGCATGAATCACCAGGTCGGCCTCACACAAGACGTTGCAAACGTCATCGCGATAGCCAAGCCAGCGGAACCGGTCAGCAATTGCCGACTGATGGAGTCGCGCGTGGAGCGACGCTTCAAACGCAATGCTTTCCGCCTTGGTGGAATACCGCTCGCCGAGAACAAGATAGTGCAGGGAGGGCGCCGCGGCCGCGTTTTCGATTGCGGATTCGACCAACAGATCGAGTCCTTTCCGAGGACCAACCTGACCAATGCTCACGGCCAGAATTGTGTCGGGCTCCAAGTTGAGCTCTCGCCGCAGCGCGCCTGTTGTTGAACGGGGACGCCAAGTTTCGCAGTCGATGCCGTTGTACACCACCCGGGTCCGTTCCGCATCCAGTCCCTGTGCCACATGATAATCTCGCACGGCGGACGACACCGCCACGAGTCGCGCATTGGTGTTGAGCGACCTCACCGCTGCGCCACTCAGTCGAAGAATGTCCCGCAGATGCGCCGTGCAAGGTGCTGCAATCCGGCGGGACAGGATCCCGGTAATTCGTCCCATCGAAAGACTGTTGGCGTGGACGACGTCGGGAGCAAGACGTTCGACGACGGGCAAGAGGGCGTCAACGATTGTCTCCGTCGGCAGTCGTCGGCCAGAGGCGTCCTGTGAGGAGAAGGGGACGTGCGGTACGTTCTGTTCCAGAAGAGTCTTCGCCAGGCGACTCTGATCAGGCGCGAGCACCGTGACTCGGATATCCGCTGGCCGCTGGGCAAGCGTGGCAAGGAGCGATCGCTCACCGCCGTTCACCGTGCCGTATTCACACAGAATCAGGACATGCATTCGCGCGCTCTCGTCCGCGCGTGATGAGAACTTTGGTCGCCTCCGAACCTCAGCCGGGGAGCTTCATTCGGTAAAAGGCGAGTGCCGTTACGTCGATGCGGCGAGCGAGGTCACGGCCTCGTGGCCCACTCGATGACAATAGTCGCCAAATGACTCGCGGTCCGATCGTTCAGAGGCATAGCGTGCCAGCACGGGCCCCAGACGCGAAGCGATTTCTTCTTGAGGAACCATGTCCTGAAACAGAAATCCCAGACGCGTCCCTTCAGGATTGCCGCCGAGGTAAACGGTGTATTTTCCGCGGGCCTTCCCCACGAGACCGATATCCGGGGTGTACGGCCGCGCGCAGCCGTTGGGGCAGCCGGTCATGTGCACGGTGATTCGTTCGTTCTTCAGGCCGTGACGGTCGAACTCGGCTTCGAGCTGGTCCATCACCTCGGGCATCACGCGCTCGGATTCCGTGATCGCCAGTCCGCAAGTGGGAAATGCCGGGCAGGCGATTGAGTAGCGTCGAGCGAGCGTGAGATCCTCGGCCAGCGCGACGCCATGATCCTTCAAAATGGCTGTGATTTCCGAACGCATCGATGGCTCAAGGTCGCAGAGGATCATTCCCTGAAGCGCCGTGAGTCGAGTGTCAACAGGATATCTCGCGAGGATCGTCCGGATGGCCGCTTTCAGTTGGAGCGGACCTTCGTCCTTGATGCGACCATTTTCGACGTTAATCCCGAGGAACAACCGGCCGTCTCCCTGTTCGTGCCAGCCCATATGGTCGTCGACGTCGGTGACTTCCGCGGGGTGGGGTTCAGGCAGCGGTCCGCCGAAATATTCTTCGACCTTGGCCTTGAACGCGTCGAGTCCCCAGTCGGCAATCAGGTACTTCATCCGTGCAAACTTGCGGTCGGACCGGTTGCCGAAGTCGCGTTGGAC
>JAHBXU010001090.1 GCA_019636315.1 Planctomycetaceae bacterium
GCGTCTTCACCCCGACCTTATCATAGGTTTTGCCGTTGCGGGCCTCCGTCCCCAGCCAGGTAAAGACCTGCTCGAATTCCAGTGTTTGGCCGGCGCCGGCGTTGAACTGCTCGGTCCGGGTCCACGAGTCGCCAACCTGGACGGCTTTGCCGGGATATCGAGCCAGCTCGGTGTTGACTCGCTGTTTCAGCTGTTCCGGATTGGTGTCCGATTTGAAGAACTCGTGGACTTGTGCAAACGGATCGTCAATGTACACCGCGGAAATGACTTTGAAATCAGCGTCGGTGACCAGCTTCCACCGCGCGCCCACGAGTGCGCGAAAATAGCTGCCGATCATCTCCTGAACCTCTCCGCCCAGATCGCGGTCGGGGTTGTTCGAATTGAAGTTGAATGTGATGCCTCCCGGCAGAGACATGTCGCCCTGAAGGGTCTCATACTCGCCCAGGAGCACACGCCCCCCGTCCGCCGTCGTCTCTCCCACCCGCTCCCGTGCGACGATGAACATCGAATTGGCGGTTTCCAGCGGCATGCCGGCCAGCGTCAGCGTTTGCCGGATGTCGAGGTCGACCTCGGCACGAGTGACCTTTCCCGGCTGCAGGTCCGGTGCATACTTCAGTGAATCCTGACCTTGTGCGCCGAGGGGAATCAGCGTGCACAGCACTGCGAAACCATGAAGCCATCGCATGGGAGTTCTCCTTGGGAGTTCGGGGACCTCTGGGTTATCCATCGACCGGAGCAACATGCTCCCTTCGCCGACTGGTTCGTACACCGATCGTCAATCTTGAAACTTCGTTCGGGAAATCACGCCAGCCGTGTGAGTCGAAGGCTCCCTCAGCGACCCGCGAGACACTCCGTCGGACATCCTCGGAGATTCACGATCGAATGATTCTCCCACTCTCGCGCCAACCTTGGAAAATTGGCGGAGACTGACGATCATACGGCTGTGTACGTTGCCTTCTGGCCGGTCGCCGGTCAAATGTGGGAGCTTTCCGTCGCTCGCATCGCCCGCTGCTTCCGCGGCTCCCCATCGTAACCCGAATCGTCACTCCGGACGCCGCCCAACGTCCCAAATGAACACTTCCGGCAAACCCCCGTCCCGCACAACGGCATGCCGGTCAATGAATGGGGAAAGCACCGGGCCCATCGTAACGCATCATCGGTGTGATTTCCTGAGACGAGGCGAAGAGCCGCCATGCACCATTCCCATAAGCCGGCCGTTGTGCTTGTCAGCGGCGGGCTCGATTCGGCAACCGTATTGGCGATCGCACAACAGTCGGGATACGACTGTTATGCCCTGTCGTTTGACTACGGGCAGCGGCATCGATTTGAGCTCGAAGCCGCGCGAAAAGTGTGTGACGCCATGAACGTTCGCCGCCATGTCATCGTGCCGCTCGATTTGCGGGCGTTCGGCGGTTCGGCGCTCACCGACGACATGGACGTCCCGAAGGACCGAGCAGCGGCCGAAATGGAATCCGGCATTCCCGTCACGTACGTTCCCGCACGGAACACGATCTTTCTCGCGGTCGCTCTCGGGTGGGCCGAAGTGCTTGGTGCGTTCGATTTGTTCCTGGGGGTGAACGCCATCGACTACAGCGGCTATCCGGACTGTCGGCCGGAGTTCATCGAGGCGTTCGAGCGAATGGCGAATCTCGCGACGAAGGCGGGGGTGGAAGGGCGTCAGGTCCTCAAGATCCACACACCC
>JAHBXU010001091.1 GCA_019636315.1 Planctomycetaceae bacterium
TCCCGACATCCGCTCGACGAACCTGAGCCACCGGGAGTTCGTCTATCGCATGGCTTATGAGATGGGGCGGCACATCATCGGCTATGAAGTGCAGAAGGTGCTGTCCGCGGCGGACGTCCTCCGGGCACATTACCCTGCGCTGCCGCTAGCCGTTGCCGGGGCTGGTGAAGGCGGGTTAATCGCGTTCAACGCCGCGGCGATTGATGAACGATTCACCGCGTGCCTCGTCAGCGGATACTTCCAGGGGCGCGAGGATCTCTGGCGGGAGCCGATCGAACGCAACGTCTGGAGTCTGTTGCGCGAGTTCGGAGACGCCGACATCGCCAGTTTGATCGCCCCGAGGACTTTGATTATTGAGGCGTGTCGCGTTCCGGAAATGGAGATCCCCACGCAGGACCGCCAGGAGGGAGCGAAGGCAGCCGCGCCAGGGCGGATCATCACGCCTCCGCTGGAGTCGGTGCAGGCCGAGTTGGCCCTCGCCGAGGAACACTTCGAGAAATTGGGGAGCGCGGATCGCCTCCGCTTCATTGCCGCGGTGGATGAACAACAACGGGAAGGCCGTGGTCCGGCCTTCAGTCCACCCGCCCGTGAGGCGATGCTCGCAGCGCTCGGAATCGACGGTCCGTTCGTCTCCGACAGCCCGACGCTTCTGCTGAATCACACCGCCGACGCACCAAAACGTCAGCAGCGACAGATCCGCGAACTCGTGCAGTTCACCCAGCGGCTGCTTCACACGAGCGACAAAGTCCGCGCAAAGTTCTGGAAGGACGCCGATCGCAGCAGCGTCGATAAGTGGCGTGAGACGGCCGAACGATATCGCGATTACATCCACGAGGAGATGATCGGCAAACTCCCCCCGCCCGCGGCATCCCTCAATCCGCAATCTCGCAAGGTCCTCGACGAGCCGACCCATGTGGGGTACGAAGTCATGCTCGACGTTTACCCTGGCGCCGCCGAAGTCGCTTCGGATGGCAAGGAAGCTTCGGATCCTGGCGTCATCGCTGGCGGCATCCTCCTGCTTCCCAAGGATCTCAAGGACGGCGAGCGACGGCCGGTCGTCGTCTTTCAGCATGGGCTGGAAGGGGCGCCGATGGATACCATCACGACTGACGAATCATCGCGCGCGTGGCAAGCCTACAAAGGCGTCAGCACCCAGCTCGTCGAACGAGGGTTCATCGTCTATGCCCCGCAGAACCCCTACCGCGGAGAAGACCGCTTCCGCGTCATTCAACGCAAGAGCAATCCGCTCGGGCGATCATTGTTCAGTTACATCATCGAACAACATCGGCAGACGCTGCGCTGGCTGGCGACGCTCCCCTGGGTGGATGCGGAGCGGATCGCCTTTTATGGACTCTCCTACGGCGGCAAGACGGCCGTCCGCGTCCCACCGCTGTTGAGTCCGGAGCCGCGAGTTAAGAGTGGAGCGTTCACCGTGGGAAGCGAAACGAAATCACCCGATGCGGACTCTCTCAACTCTCAACGTGCAACGCTGACGTCCCCCATGTATTGCCTGTCCATCTGCTCGGCCGACTTTAACGAATGGATTCGCAAGAACGTCTCTCATGAAGACCGCTACTCATACGTTTATACAAGAGAGTATGAGATGTATGAGTGGAACATGGGGCACGTTGCAGACTATGCAGAGCTGGCGACGCTGATGACGCCGCGCCCGTTTATGGTCGAGCGTGGCCATCAA
>JAHBXU010001092.1 GCA_019636315.1 Planctomycetaceae bacterium
ATCAAAGTCGACGTCGGGAACCCCCACAATCGCCTTCACTGACGCGGGCGGTCGACTGAACCAGGACACGGCCGCCACGGCCGCTCCCAGGCACACAATGCCAAGTAGAATCCGTACGGCACTCATCACAATTCCTCGCAAGACAGAGACAAGAACGCGTTCCACCCTATCACAGGCTCATTCTAAACGCGATTGCGCGGCGGTCAATTTCCTGCTTGCCGAAAGTCGGACCGGACGTCCTCCGCCCTGACTCGGGGAGTTCCGACTGACGACCTATTCGCCCGGATCAGCAGAATCGGATTCACTGATCTTGTGCAATTCGGCAAGCTGGGCCGCGGTCAGGAATTTGTCGACATGGCCGCGTTGCCGATTCAACGTGTCCAGCTTCAAGGCCTTTTGAGCCGCTTCAAGGGCATCGGCCGCCTCTCCCGATCGTTGTGCCGCCACGGCCAGGGCGGCCTGAGCCGCAGCTTGGTTCGGATATCGGATCACCGCCTCCCGCAGGGCGGCGGCGGCGGCTAACGCCGACTCTTCGTCTCCCCACTTTTGCCAGCGACTGTCCCAGATTTCTCCTAATCCACGCCATCGAGAAGCGTTCCGCGGATCGCGTTCAATCGCCTGCTGCTGGGCTGCGACCGCCTGTTTGAAGTCCTGATCGACCGCCGTCTGCTGCCAGCGGCCCAAACGCACACCAGCCAATTCCTGCCAGGGCTCAGCTGTGAGCGGATCGTCTTGGGCTGACTGCTCAAACATCCGTTCAGCCGCCCCGGATTGATGCTCCGTGAGTTGAAGTGACCGACCAATGTTGAGTGATGCTCGCGACTTGGTGACGGGAATGGTCGCGGTAAGACAACAGGCGATCACCAGGGCCAGAGCGGTCAACATTCCCGCGGGGACCAGCCAGTCCGGTGTCGGCCGCCACTCGCTCTGCATTGCGGAGGGGGCGCGGTCGGCCGCGTGATCAATGACAAACGAAAGCATCAGCACCAGTTGCAGGATGGCCGGCATGGCGATCCCGCCCGCACCTAATAAATGGATCACGAGACCGATCAGCGCCGCGGCAGCGAACCGTCGGACGTCGGCGAACCGCAGTCCGGCGGATGCCACGAACGTCATTCCCCACCAGCCCGCAACGAGGGCGCTCCAGGAGCTGCTCCCTCCGCCGTTGATCAGTTCGAATCCAGCCGCCAACCCAAGCGACACGGTTCCCAGGGCGCCCAGCAGGCACATTGTGCGGATGGGACGCTCGTCCTCGACCAACGCATCCGACAAAACAGCTGATGAAACATCGATCGCGCGGCGCACGATGAGCGCCAACATTGCGATCAGGCCGCCCAGTGCCAGCAGGCCGCCATTTGCCCACACGTCCAGAAAGAGATTGTGCGGGTCGAGAATTTCCTCACTCGAGCCGGCAAGCTTGTACTGCAGATAGGATTGGCGAAAGTTGCCCGGTCCGGTTCCCAGGAACCAATGGTCCCTGAGGAGCTGACCGGTCGCACTCCAATACTCCAACCGATACTGCAGCGACTTGGGGGCTTCGGAGAGAACTTCCCGATCCAGGCTCCCACTGACAAATGCGATCATCGGCATGCCGATCACGAGCGCGGCGATGGCGGCCGCACTCCAGCGAAAATGTGTCCGCGTCATCAGTTGACGGTTCGTCAGGAGCAACAACGCAGCGAAACTGAC
>JAHBXU010001093.1 GCA_019636315.1 Planctomycetaceae bacterium
GACTGTGCAGATTCATATCTCACCGCATGACGGCGTGCCGATCTATCAGCAGATCGTTAACCAGGTCAAATACCTGACGGCGTCCGGCCGGCTGACGTCGGGAGAGCAACTGCCGCCGGTGCGCAAGCTGGCCGAACAGTTGCTGGTCAATCCCAACACGATCGCTCGCGCTTATCGCGAACTGGAAACGGCCGGCGTCCTCACGACACGCCGCGGGTCAGGAGTGTTTGTTGCCGACGGCGTCTCTCCGCTCAGTCGCCGCGAGCAGACGCGCATTCTCAACGAGCGACTCGATCAGATTCTGGCTGAGGCGGCACAAATGGGAGTCGATCTCGAAACACTCATCAAGTTGTTGCGGCAACGGGCCCGCAGAATGGTTTAGCCGCGACCCAGCGGGGAGCGGCGGCGCTCCCCAAGATTCCTTGTCCATCGAAGCGAGGCGGTCCATGTCCAATCCAGTGATCAGCATCGACCATTTGACACGGCGGTTTCGTCGCACGACGGCGCTGGAGGACGTCTCTCTCGAGGTCTCTTCGGGGATCGTCCTGGGATTGGTGGGCGGGAACGGCGCCGGAAAGACCACGCTCATCAAGCACATTCTGGGATTGCTCAAAGCGCAGTCCGGTGCGGTACGCGTCTTCGACCGTGATCCGGTGCGCGATCCCGTCGGTGTGCTGGGGCGCATCGGTTATTTGTCTGAAGACCGCGACGTGCCGCAGTGGATGCGCGTCGATGAGTTGATCCGTTTCACGCAGGCGTACTTCCCGAGTTGGGATGAAAAGTACGCCGGGCGCCTGCAGGAAATGTTTGCTCTCGATCCACAACAGCGCGTGAAATCGCTCTCGCGCGGCCAGAAGGCGCGGCTCGGACTTCTCACGGCGCTCGCGCATCGGCCGCCGCTGCTGGTCCTCGACGAACCGTCGTCAGGACTCGATGCCGTTGTGCGGCGGGACATTCTTTCGGCCATCATCCGCACGGTCGCCGACGAAGGCCGCACGGTGTTGTTCTCATCCCATTTACTCGATGAAGTCGAGCGGGTTGCCGACCGCGTGGCCATGCTGCACGGCGGACGGCTGATTCTCAGCGGCGAATTGCAGTCGGTGCTCGACGGTCACACGCGGCTCACGCTCCGCTTTGAGGAGCCGCGCGACGCCCGGCCGGCGTTGCCCGGCGCCCTTTCGTGGGACGGCGAAGGACGCGAGTGGACGGTGATCTGCAACGGGCAACTTGCGGAACTTCGTGCGGCTGCCTCGCGGGCGCAGGCGACAATCGTGGAAGAAGCCCAGCCGTCGCTGGACGAAGTCTTCGTCGCCCGTGTCCACAGCGGCCAGCAGCGCGAAGTCGCCACCACTCATTGAGAGGAAATCGCAATGCACCAGTTCGCACGACCGACGTCAATCATCGCCGTCTCACCCGTTGCGGCATCAGCCTGGCGGTTCTTCCGGCATGGATCGGGGACGCTGGTATCGGCCGTGATGACGCTCTGCGCCGTCCCCGCGCTGATGTATGGGATGATCTGGATCCTGGATTCCGAGACAGCCCGTCAGCTAACACAAGATCCCGGTGTCCTGCAGACCGTGTTTCGCGGCGGACTGTGGATCGCACTCCCCCTGTATGTGCTGAGCGAGATGACGCAGATTCGCTCCTTATTCGAATTGCCGATCACGAACCGTCAAATTCTGC
>JAHBXU010001094.1 GCA_019636315.1 Planctomycetaceae bacterium
CTCCAGGTCCGGGCGCGTATCAAAGGTCAGGCGTGAGCGGAATTCGAGCTGCAGTGGATGCACATCGACCCAGGTGACCGCTTGCACAGGAACAACGTCCGACGCCGCTGAATTTTCCGCCAATGTGCGATTGCCGTCGATCGACAGCACGCCGACAGCGCCGAGTTCGCGACGCATGACACCCGCCTCGCGATCGAGCGCAAGCGCGCCGAAACCGCTGATCGCCGTCGTCTCCAACGAGGCAGCAGCGCCCTTGAGTTCTGCGCTCGACGACAGGATCACCGGAATTCCAAATCGCGCCCGCCGCAACTTCTGCAGATCGCCTGCCGGCGCCCGAAAGGACAGTTCAATTTGAATCGCTGAATCCGTCGCGTCTGATTCCGGAACTGTCGATTGGCCGAGCACCTGCTCGGGAATCTCAATGACAAGTCCGGATGCATCACGAAGGGGAATCACGGTCGCCGGGCGTCCATTGACGCGGCACGGAGCCGCATCTTCGATGGCGATTCCCTTCAGCGGCAACGCGATTCGCCGGATTGTCTCGCGATTGAGGAGGAGCACGTCAAAGTGGGCCATCACGCGAGGACGCCATTGAAAGTCGGTCGTAATACGGTAGTCGACCGCTCGCAGCAAATAGGGCGGGTCGCCATTGAGCGTCGCACTGGTCGCACGTCCGTGTTGCAGAAACTCCTGGCTGTAATACACGACCGGCGTCTCGTCATAGGTCGGTGTGCCCGACGTCACTGGAACCAGCACGTCGAACTCGGGTGCCGTCGCGTCGCCGACCAGCGGCGCTGAGGCGGAGGTGGATGGCAACCGCTCAAGTCTTTCCTCCTGGAACGCAAAACCTTCATGGGGATATGCGGAGAGGACCAGTAACAGAACAGCGCTGGCTCCGACGAGAATCCGGGATTTCTCAACAGTCCCGGGATCGTATGCCTCCGTGAAGCGAGGAATTGAGATCCAGGTCGGAAGAACCAGCCCCATCAGGGATCCCAGAAAGATACCGCCCCAGGGAACGGCCCACGCGTCGTTGACGAGAATGGCCGCAATTCCCGATACTGCCACCCAGCCGGCTACTGCGCTGAGTGACGCCTGACGTACCATTCGCCGTATCACGGCAGTCAACAGGAACGCCACAAGCAGCAACATCCACCCGAGTCTGTGTGCCTGGCTAGCATTCCATACTTCGATCTGCAGTTCGTTGAGCGTAAAGGGCAGGGAGCGCTGTTCGACGCGAAACCCGTCGAGCACGGTTTCGGACAACAACGATTCGCGGAATGACGTTTCGGGTTGAGGGAGACGATCACTCGCGGGTCCTTCCACTCCTCCGAGCAGGCTCCACAGGGGCCAGAATCCAGGTTGTCCAGCCGCCAGTCCGAGAGGTCCCAAGAGTCGCTGCCGCCATCCGATCGTCGGACTTCCGAATGTCGTGCCGCTTGTGGTCGGCTTCAATTGAAACGGCTCCGGTAACTGAAGTCGCCATCGAAGCTGAGTGACGGTGAGATCGGACTGAGGCAGCGGAATCCGCCCGTGTCCGGAAAGCGGCCCTGACGAGAAGGGGACGCGATACTCAATCTCAACCTGCATCCGTTCATCCCCGGGCGGCGTGCGAATCAGAACCGTCTGACCGGTGATCGCCGTCGCCGAGCGCAGTCCATCGACTCGAGCTTCGATCAGCCG
>JAHBXU010001095.1 GCA_019636315.1 Planctomycetaceae bacterium
CCAGCGTGGGCAGCGTCTGCACCTTATGAAACTCATCTTCCAGCCAGAACCGGTTGTTGAGTGGATAATCGAGGAAGTCCAGCATGCAGGCGCGCTGGGGATGAATCGCGTGATACTTCTCGACACTGCTTTGAAACTGGATGTGCTTGTAGAGGTCGTCAAAGAGTTCGATGATCCGATCGCGCAAGTCGGGCCGCGTCGGTTGCTGTTCCACGCGAGCCAGCACGTCCCGCGCCGCCTGAATGGCCGCGGTCGGCGTGCGCCCCTGCTGCTGCTCCAACTCTCGATTCGCCTCTTGTTCGAGCGCCGTTTCCCGGATCAATCGTTCACGCTGATAGGCGTCGTAATAGGCGCGCACCAGCAGCATCTGCCAACGCCAGTTCTCGTTCAACTCGGGATGGGACGCTTCGAGCTCCTGCCATGTTGCAAGCGCGGCCGTCACGCCCTCGTTGTCTCGGAGTGAGCCGCTCCAGTTCTGCTCCAGCGCGAGAATGCCGTCGGCGATCTTTTCTGCATCAGCCGAACCGAAGAAACACCGCGCGTACTCGACGAGGATCTCGCGCGGCTCTTGCTGCGGGTTCCAGCTCAGGGCGCTCCAGACGGCCTTGTTGACGTCGTCGTGACAGCCGTCCGAGTAACTCAGGAAGCCATTCGTGTAAGGCGCTGTCTCGGCGAACACCTCGGCATAAAATACGGGCCGCGGATTGATCGGCTCGCGGCCGGCCGTGAGTGCGAACACCTGATCCAGATTCAATTCCGGATACTGACACCGCACAATGTGGGTGATGTCCGGATAGTCGCGCAACAGATATCGCTGATCGAGGCGGGCCCGCAGGTCCGGCAACGGCGGACTCCCCGGCCCGGCCACCAGCCCGCCCAGCCATGTCGGTTGATGTTCGTTGAGCCAATCGAAGAAGTAATCGGTCTTTTCCCCCTCGAATCCCTGCAGCGACATCCAGATTTTCGCCTGCGGATGGTACTTGGGAAGAATCTGCGACAGGTCCTCCAGAAACGGCATCACCTCCTGCGGATGGTTGTCTCCGGGATCACCACCCGGAAAGAAGATCGCATCCAGCCGCGGACACTCCTTGTAAAACTCCTCATGGAATTTGAGTGCGGCGGCACGTTTCTTCGCATCCTTCAGATCGAAGTCGGCGGGCGTCCACACCCAGTATTGCAGGCCGTACTTCGCGCAGATCTCGCTCATGGCCCGGTTCATCTCGCGGCGGCTCACCTTGAAGTGCGGGCTGTCGTCGTCGTCCTGAAACGGGATGTTCTCGATGGCGTTGGTCCCGAAGAGGGCGAGTTCCCGGATGTGCTGGTCGAATTGCGCGGGCGTCCAGGCGTCCCAGCTGTTCGCGCGCGCGCGGTAGCCGAGCTGGTGGCCGCGAATCGGGTAGGTGGGTTGCTGGACTGTGTTGATGGGCCCTGAGAGCGAGGCCGAACCGGCCGACCAGTGGAGTTGCCGCAACAGGTAGCCCGCGCCGAACAGGATCCCGCGGGCGTCCGCGCCGGTGATCGCAATCCGGCCCGCGCCATCCGTGGCGATCGTAAAGCCCTCGGGGCCCGGCGCGCCGCCGGCGTCGATGGCGAGCGTAATCGCGGCATCTCCGCCCTTGCGCGCCCAGTCGAGGCCGGTGCGCCGCTGCACTTCCTCCCGCAGGACGGTCGCCGCGAGGTC
>JAHBXU010001096.1 GCA_019636315.1 Planctomycetaceae bacterium
AGCCGACTGCGATGGGAGCAACGGCAGGAGCAACACGATGCATGTCATGGGAGCCTCCCTGTGACCCGGCTCCGGTGAAACATGACGGAAACTGGAACCGACGCGGCGAAGTCTGATGGCAGGTTCCGGGCACGCGTCCTGCGAGTGGGGGACTTCGCGGCTGCGGCGCGACGGGCTGGACTTGATCGTCGCCAACGAACCTTCGGCAGAATCTGCCGGACCCCGCGGAGGGGGCCAACGTGGCGGGCGGGCTGCTCCATAGAGGCTGGATCTCTCCGATCCGCAATGTCACGAAGAATCTACAGAAACAGGGAACCGTGCGTCGATGTAGGCAATGACGGCCGATCAGGGACTTGGGGTCGCTGTTGGCGGTAAATTCCCCTTGATCGCACTGGAGATTTTTCGAAGATATACGCCTCGCTCAGGCAAGGATGCCCGTCGATGGAACGTCTCGCCCAGATCTCGCTCTCACAGAGTTTACCTGTTGTTCCCGCCGAAACGGTCAACGCCTGGACCCACGGTCTTGGCTGGGGACTGAGTGCCGTCGGCTCCGTGGCCCTGATACGTAATGCGATGGCCGCGGGGGACGCGCTGACGACCGCCGGCTGCGCGGTGTATGCGGCGTCATTGCTGCTGCTCTATGCCGCATCAACTCTCTCGCATGCCTGCGAGGACGTGCGCTGGAAGAGCCTGTTTCGCATGTGGGATCAGGTGTGCATCTTCCTGATGATCGCAGGTTCGTTCACTCCGTTTGCCCTGTCGCACTTGCGGACCACCTCGGGGTGGACGCTCCTGTCGGTGATGTGGGGGCTGACGTTCGTGGGCGCGGCGATCCGTATCCGTTCCGGCGAGCGGCCAGTGGCGTTTCCCTGGTATGTGGCCCTGGCGTGGATGCCGGTGCTGATTCTGGGAGACGTCCTCGCGATTACTGGCACGACCGGTTTGATGTACGTCCTGGCCGGCGGCGGCGCGTACATGTTCGGGCTCTGGTTCTTTGTCAACGACTACCGGCACCCCTACTTTCACGCCGTCTGGCACTGCAGCGTGATCCTCGGCAGCGGACTGCACTTCCTCTTCCACTATCGCTTCGTGATCATCTGATCGGAGCGACCAACCTGCATTCGTGGCGCCGCCCCTTGAAAGTGGGTGAGGGGGATTGAGTTCTGCACCAGGTCCGTACAAAGGCCCCGATGGCGGTGCGGTCGGCTTGCAATCCCCAGGCGCGATCGGTTCAATCGGAGCGGAGTTTGTGAATCCGCCGCTCTGGGAATCGTCGTCCATGTTCGTTTTGTCGCCCATCGGCGCTGCAACGCACTCTCGTGTGTCTTTTCGGAGATCAATTGCCGCCTTGTTGGTGCTGCTCGTTCTGGGCTGCGGCAATCGTCCGCAACCTCGACTGGCCGAAGCAGCGGAGACCGCGCCGGACGCGGCGATCGGCCCTCCTGCTGGCGATGTGCCGGCTCCGGATCGCGAGGGAGACGATTGGCCGCAGTTTCTGGGACCGCAGGGAACGGGCGTCTCGACAGAAACCGGGCTGCTGGATGCCTGGCCTGCTGACGGCCCGCCGCTGCTATGGGCACGGGAAGTGGGAACCGGTTACAGCGCACCGTCTGTTCGCGGCAACCGATTGGTTGTTCATCATCGATTGCGAGATGAAGAAATCGTCGAATGCCTGCGGGC
>JAHBXU010001097.1 GCA_019636315.1 Planctomycetaceae bacterium
ATCACCACGTCGGCCGCGATCGCATCGAGGGCGGGTTCGATGGTCGCCGCGTCGCTGATTTCGATGTCCGCATGCGTCAATCCCGCTGCTTGTTCCCCAAGCACACGCAGTAGATCCGATCCGAGCTGCCCGTGGGCTCCAATAACGGCAATCCGCATGACATCGGACCTCTCGCAATAGCCGACTGACAGGCCGCGGCAACCTGCGGCTCAGTTTCGCCAGAATGTGGGAAAGAGCAGGACCAGAATGGCGAACAACTCCAGCCGGCCGAGAACCATCAACAGGGTGAGCAGCAGCTTCGATCCGGCGCTGAAAAACGCATAGTTTGACGTGGGACCGACGACGCCCATGCCCGGCCCGACGTTATTCAACGTCGCAGCGACTGCTGTGGAACAATCGAACAGTTTCTCTGCGCTCGAATGTTTGCCCGGCACATCCCAATGGTGGTCGGATTCGATTCCCACCAGCAACAGCCAGCTGATGGCGATGACGACAAACATCATACCGAAATAAATGGTCACATCCCTGCGGACGCCTTCGTCAATGGCGGTGCCGCCGATCCGCAGGGGACGGACAACGTTGGGGCGAAACGCACGTTCGAGTTCCAGCCACAGGATCTTGAAGAACAGGAGGAACCGCACCACCTTGATCCCACCGCCCGTCGATCCCGCACACCCGCCAACAAACATCAGGACCACCAGAACGGCCTTTGAGAACTGGGGCCAGCGCGTGAAATCCTCGGTTCCAAATCCGGTCGTCGTCATGATGGAAACGACGTTGAACGTCGCGTGACGGAGCGCCGTTCCCCCCTGCTCATACACGTGATGTCGTAACAGGCTGACCGTCACCAGGCCGGCAGCGACAAACAGGATCGTCAGATACAGGCGAAACTCTCTGTCCTGAGTCAGCGGCGTGAAACAACTCCAGAGGCGTTCGGTGTTTCGCCGCCGGCCACGCATCACCGCGTCGTAGAGTCCGAAGTTCGCGCCGGCCAGCACCATGAAGACGATGAGCGTGATCTCGACGGACGGTTGCCGGAAGTGTGCCACGCTGGAATTGAACGTGCTGAATCCACCGGTCGCCACTGTGCCGAATGCATGACAGAGTGCATCATAGAGCGTGAGGCCCTGCAGCATGAGGAGAATCGTTTCGATGACGCTGAAGGCCACATAGATGGCCCACATCATCAGGGCGGTTTCGCGCACGCGCGGGCGGACGGTCTCGGAGATCGGGCCGGGGACTTCCTGACGCATGATCGCCTTGCCGCTGGCCCCCAGTTGGCCCAGGACGGCGACGAACAGCACGATGATTCCCATGCCGCCGAGCCAGTGCGTGAAGGAACGCCAGAACAGGACGCAGCGAGGAACCAGCTCCGGATCTTCCACATTCGTCAGGACCGAAGCGCCGGTCGTCGTAAATCCGGAGAGGGACTCGAACAGCGCATCCGCGATCCCCATGCGGACGCCCGGTGCAGATTCGACGGCGGCGAACAGGTACGGCAATGCGCCGAGGGCGCCGGCCAACCACCAACCGAGCCCCACGACCGCGAGCGCCTCTTTCCTCAGGATCGTCGCCTGATCCTTCCGGCCGATGGTGTAGAGGACCCCGCCCAGTAGCAGGCTGCAGAAGAATGAGGCGACCATGCCCCAGAAGCCGCGCGCTTCGAATCGAGCCGT
>JAHBXU010001098.1 GCA_019636315.1 Planctomycetaceae bacterium
CGCCACAGCAAGAAGTTTTGAAATGCGCCCGGCTGGACTCGAACCAGCGACCTCATGCATGTCAAGCATGCACTCTAACCAACTGAGCTACGGGCGCTTTGGCGATTTGCCGTCGATGGTGACGTCACGTCACGACGACCGATCGTCTTTCTGATTGCTTCGGTGCGAGGTTACGGAATGTCGGGCGGATCGTCAAGGAGTGAGCCGGCTCCTGTTCTGATGGAACGGAGGGACAGGTCAAATCGGCCTGTCCAGCAACCATTCGCTCATTGATCTCAGAAGCAGCCACACATGTTGACAGTCAAGGGACGGGGCATGTTCGCGGAAGTGGTGAAGGAAAGCGGAATCCTGTTTGATCGTGTCATCATCGTTCGCCGTGAGCTCGACAGAGTCCCTGCAGGCTGTTGCAGAAACTCATGGTGAACGCGCCGCAAGTGTCAAACGGGACAATCACAGAACGCCGCTTTGATGCCATGGGCCGATGTGGTGATCCCGTTTGTCAGTCGCAGCGTTGCTGCTGGACTGGCTATTATGGCGACCGATTCGTATCAACCTCCCTCTTCAAGTCTCTGCGGAACCACTCTCATGCCCGTGGTCTTCATTGCCCCGCCCGCACTCTTTCACCAGCCGGAGGCAGAGTTTACGCGTCTGTTAACAGATGCCGGATTCGAAGTCCGGTATCCGGACGACCCGACGTTTACGCGGGGCCGGGATGAAGCCGAGACGATCCGCGTGCTGCGCGGGGCGTCGGCCATGATCGCCGGAGGGGATTATCTGACCGCGGAAGTGATTGCCGCTCTGCCGGAATTGAAGGTCATCGCGCGGGCTGGCGTCGGTTACGATCGAGTGGACGTCGCAGCGGCAACGGCCCGCGGCGTCGCGGTGACGATCACACCGGGCGCGAATCATGAATCCGTCGCGGAGCAGGCGCTGGGACTGATGCTGGCCATCACGAGAAACATCGTGATCCAGGACCGCATGACTCGCGCCGGCTTGTGGAGTGGGCCGATCAACAGGCCCTTGCGGGAGCAGACATTGGGACTGTTCGGCCTGGGCCGCATCGGGCGCAGCACCGCCATTCGTGCCAAGGCATTTCGCATGGATCTCATCGCCCACGATCCGTTCGCCAATCCGGAGTTCGTGCGTGAGTACGGCATCGAACTGGTCGACTTCGACACGCTGTTGCGGCGGTCGGACTTTCTCAGCGTTCACGCGCCGCTCAATGATGAGACACGACGGATATTCAACCGCGACTGTTTCGCTAAAATGAAACCAACCTGCACGTTTATCAACACGGCCCGGGGCGGGCTGGTCAATGAGCCCGACCTCATCGACGCGCTCACGTCCGGTCAGATCGCGGCGGCTGGTCTGGAAGTATTTGAACAGGAGCCGGTCGATCCAAACAATCCCCTGCTGAAGCTGGAGAATGTCGTCCTCACACCGCACCGCGCAGGGGAGGAGACCAAGGCGGGCGTCGACATGGGCGTCGAGGCGGCCCGATGCATCGCGGACCTCTCCCAGGGCCGCTGGCCAGAAGGAAGTGTCGTGAACCATGTGTTGAAAGACACATGGGCGTGGGAACCGTTCTCGCTCGGACGGTAATCCATTGCAGCGACCGGTGAAGCTCTGCGCTCGGCACTGGTTCCCGAAGTATGACGAGTTGAGACGAGTC
>JAHBXU010001099.1 GCA_019636315.1 Planctomycetaceae bacterium
GGGCAGATGATTGCTCACATCCGTAAACAGCACCTGGTAGACGATGGCGAAGCCGACCAGAAAGCCGACCGCCGTCCCCAGCGTGAAGACGAAGTTGACGGGGCTGCGGCGCATCAGGTAGTCCCGCTCCCGTTCGACGTACCCGTTCTTGGTCAGCACGAGTACGTCGCTCCCCAGTGATTTTTGAAGTTCCACCTGAACCTGCTGCGGGTCGGCTCCCGCACGCAGGCGAATGACACCGACATCCACCGAACCGGGAGAGCGGTTCGTGAGTCGCTGGAAGTTCAAATCGCTCGTGATCAGGTTGCCATCGATCTGAAAGCTCGCCCCGACGGCGGTGGTCCCCACGATCCGGGCTTGCCGCCCGTTGACTTCGGCCTCGACCCGTTCTCCGGCCTGATATTTGGCGACAATGGGAGCAAACTCTGGGCGCGACTGGACGTCAAACAGGACGGTGTCCGCCACGGTCAATTGCCGGACTGAATCAACGACTCCTGGAGCCGCGATGGCCGGGGCATGCGGCGTGATGCCATACAGAAACAAGTTGCGTTTCGTCGCGTCTGTCGTCTCCGGATCATGCAGATCTTTCCAGGTGACCGCCCCCAGGCTCAGCGGTGAGGCGGTTTCGACGTCGGGGTGATTCAGCGCCCGGGCCAGATGTACGCGGGGGAACGGCTTGGCCTGCATGAGCATTTCCGATTGCGGATTGACCATGACCAACTCCCCCAGCAGCAGGTTGTGGATGTAAGTCCCGCCCTGGATGGCCGCCGCGAGAAAACCGAGTTGCATCCACATCAGGAGGTCGGCGAAGACGACGCCAATCACCGCGACCAGCAGCTTCGTTCGTCCGTGGCTGAGCGACAGCCAAGCAATCGGCAGATCCCGGAAAAGAGACGTCATGGTGCTTCCCCTCTCACGTCGATAACGACCTCGGCGCGGGCATTGGACAGTCCGGCCACTTTGGCGCTGTCCTCAGAGGACAAACCAATGCGGACCTCGATAATCCGCGAATCGATGTCGGCCACCGGATCGTTGTCGAAGAGATCCTGGCGGGCGACCACGAGATCTTTGGTGACCACCTCACCTTGCAGCCAAACTTCCTCCCCCAGGGTTGGTATTCGTACTTTGGCGCTTTGGCCGATGCGCACCTTGCCGATGTCTGCTTCGTAGATCTCGGCGACGACATGCATCTCGCGGATGTTGCCCACATCCATGAGTCCGTCGTCTCCGATCCGCTCGCCGGCGCGGGCATGAATCCGTAGAACCTGCCCGGAGATCGGGGAACGCACTTCGGTGTTCCTCAAGGCCTCCTCGGCGATCGCCAGACTAGCTTCCGCCTGCGCCAGTTCGGCTTCGGCCCCTTGCACATCTTCCGGCCGGATCGCTTTCATCGCTTCCAACCGGGCTTGTTCCTGTTCAAGAGAGGCCCTTGATTGGTTGAGCCGCATTCCGCGGGTGTCGAATTCCTCCTTTGACAAAGCATTCTTCGCAAAGAGTTGTTGTGCTCGTTGATGATTTGACTCGGCATCCGCGAGATCGGCCTCCTTGTGGCGAATCACGGCTTCCTGAGCGCGGATGTCCTCCTGTTTCGGCCCTGCCTTGATAAGTGCCAGCTTCGCCTGAGCGACGGCGATCAGCGCCTGGAATTGGCGAATGGAGGCTGCCCGGCCGC
>JAHBXU010000011.1 GCA_019636315.1 Planctomycetaceae bacterium
CTGGCGGCGATCCGTTCGGCGCAGTCGACGATTACATTTGAAACGTACATCTACTGGTCTGGAGACGTTGGCCGCGAATTTGCCGCCACGCTGATTGAGCGATCGCGGGCGGGCGTCCGTGTGCATGTGCTGCTGGATTGGATCGGCAGCAATAAGCTCGATGCGCACGAGATCGCCGAGCTGGAGCAAGCCGGCGTCGAAGTCGAGCGTTATCGCCCGCTCCGCTGGTACAGCCTGTCGCGAATGAACAGCCGCACGCACCGTAAGATCCTGGTGATCGACGGCCGTGTCGGCTTTATCGGCGGCGTCGGCATTGCCGATGAGTGGTCGGGAAACGCCCATTCCCCACGGCACTGGCGCGACTCGCATTTCCAGTTGGAAGGACCGGCAGTGGCCCATCTGCAGGCGGCGTTCGCCGACAACTGGCTGAAGACGCACGCGGATGTGTTTAATTCGAGCGGTTACTTTCCGGAACTGGCGCCGGTCGGCGATTGCCAGGCGCAGGTATTCAAAAGCTCGCCGCGCGAGGGTGGGGACAGTGCGCGACTGATGTTCCTGTTGTCTATCTCTGCCGCGCGGCAGAGAATTCTGATCGCGAACTCTTACTTCGTCCCGGATGACCGGACGATTGCCGCCCTCGTCGAAGCGCGGCGGCGCGGCGTGCAGGTCGAGATCATTCTCCCCGGTCGCCACATCGACACAAAAGTCACGCGGCGCGCATCACGTTCGCAGTGGGGACCGCTCCTCGAGGCCGGTGTCAGGATCTTCGAGTATCAACCGACGATGTATCATTGCAAGGTGATGGTGATCGACGATTGCTGGGTCTCGGTCGGGTCCACCAACTTTGACAACCGTTCGTTCCGACTCAACGATGAAGCCAATCTGAACGTGATCGACCGGGACTTCGCCGCGGAGCAGGCGCAGGCTTTCGACCGCGACAAACAGTCCGCCCATCGCGTGACTCTGCGTGAATGGCAGCAGCGTCCGCAGCGAGAGAAGCTCCTGGACGGATTCGCCGGACTGCTGCGATCTCAGTTGTGAGTCACCACAGCAATCAATAACACTCCGCAGTCATCAGATTCCGAGCGAACGGGAGATTCACCGATGCTCAAGTTTGTCATGCTCCCGCCACAGGATGAACTGCGGCGAAACTGGGCCGAACGGCTGCAACAGGAGCTTTCTCAATACCGGGTGATTTGTGCCGAGACGGATCAGGAGGCGCAGCGGGAGCTTGTTGACGCGGATGCGGCCTTCGGCTGGGTCCCGCCCGATCTGCTGCCTTGCGCGGCCCGGCTCCGTTGGCTTCAGAGTCCGCAGATCGCACCGCCAGCCGACTTCTACTATCCGGAACTCGTCGCGCACCCGGTCGTGGTGACCAACCCGCGCGGCACATTCAACGACCATATCGCCCAGCATGTCCTGATGTGTGTGCTGGCCCTGGCGCGCGGGCTTCCAGACTACTATGACGCGCAGCGGCAGCGTCGCTGGAATGTTGACGCGCGGACCGCTCCCTATGTTGATTTAACGTCCGCGACGGCGCTGATTGTCGGCGTCGGCGGGATCGGTCAGGAAGCGGCCCGCCTGTGCATCGCGTGCGGAATGCAGGTGATCGGCGTCGATCCTCGCTGGGAGTTCGACCCGCCTTCTGTTGAGAAGCATTCTCCGACAGACCTCGACACCCTGCTCCCGCGCGCCGATTTCGTGATTGTTACCGTTCCCCACACTCCAGAAACCGAAGGCATGTGGCATGCCGATCGGTTCCGATGCATGAAATCATCGGCATACTTCATCAATATCGGACGCGGGATGACAACCCGGTTGAGTGATCTGACCGCCGCCATTCAGGACGGCACAATTGCCGGGTGTGCGCTCGACGTGTTCGAAGTCGAACCGCTGCCCGCCGATCATCCCCTCTGGGCGCAGCCTCGCGTGCTGCTCACGCCGCACATCGCCGCGAAGGATGCGGAGAATATTCCCGACCGACAGTTCGCGATCCTGCTCGATAACGCTGGGCGATTTGCCGCCCACCAGCCGCTGAGGAACGTGGTGGACAAGACCGTATGGTACTGAGCGCGGCGGAGCCCGTCCGATGTTTGACCGGTGTCATCAACGTGCGCCCACGAATTGCCGCGCCCCAAGCCGACGGCTTTGCCGTCGTACGGTCATGAACTCACCGTTCAATTCTTACGGAGCACGTCTGATCACCTCGTCGGACGGCAAAGCCGTCGGCTTGGGATTCCTGTCATCGATTGTGGATAGGTCATTGCCAACAATGAGTGCTCCTCGCGACCTCACGCGATGATGTCGTGGATCACACGGCCGTGGACGTCGGTCAGCCGCATGTCACGCCCACTGAAGTGGAACGTCAGTCGCTCATGATTGAGCCCCAGCAGATGCAGAATCGTCGCGTGCAGGTCGTGCATGGTGACGATGTTCTCGACGGCAAACATCCCCTGCTCGTCGGTCGCGCCATAGATCGTGCCCCCTTTGACGCCGCCGCCCGCCAGCCAGACGCTGAAACCCTCCGGATGATGGTCGCGGCCGTCGCGCCCGGAGGAGTGCGGCGTGCGGCCGAATTCACCGGCCCACACGATGAGAGTCTCGTCAAACAGCCCGCGTGCTTTGAGATCGGTGATGAGTGCAGCGATCGCCTGATCGGTGTCGCGGGCATTCTTCTCGTGCCCGTTCTTCAGGTCGCCGTGTTGATCCCATGTGCCGTTCGAGGCGCCAGGGGGACAGGTCACCTCAACGAAGCGTACGCCGGACTCGATAAGCCGCCGCGCCCGCAGGCACTGCGTCCCGTAGAGCCGCTGCGAATCAACGGGTGAATCGATCCCGTACAACTTGTGCGTGGCTGCCGTCTCCTGGCTCAGGTCGAGGACGTCAGGGACGAGCGATTGCATGCGGTATGCGAGTTCATAATTGCGGATGGCCGACTCGACCGCGTCATCGCCCCCCAGCCGCTGTGAGAATGCCAGGTCGCGATTCCGTAGAAAATCGAGCTTGGCCCGCTGCACACGTGAGTCCCTGTCCGCCGGGACAACGTTATCGATCGGCGTCCCCTCCGCCATCAGATGGGTGGCCTGATGGCTGGCCGGCAGGAAGCCGCTGGAGTACGTCTCCATCCCGCCGCACGGAATAACGCCAAAACTGAGCACGACGAAACCGGGCAGGTTTTCGTTTTCCCTCCCCAATCCATAATTGACCCAGGATCCCAGACTGGGACGCCCCGCATTGTTGCTGCCCGTGTGGAGAAACAAGACGCCCGTCGAGTGCAGCGGCAGGTCGGCCTGCATCGAACGGATGACGGCCAGATCGTCCACACACGCGGCAATGTGCGGAAACAGATCGCTGACCGGGATGCCCGATTCCCCACGCTGGCGGAACGTCCAGGGACTCTTCAGCCATTTGCGGCCCACATTGGCCGTTGGGTTTTTCACGTCGCCGACCGGCTGATTGTCCAGCTTTTCCAGCGCCGGTTTGGGGTCGAACGAGTCGACATGCGAGACACCGCCATCCATAAAGCAAAAGATGACGTTCTTCGCCCGGGGGGCAAAGTGAGGCCGCGGCACCGTTACGTCGGCCGCGTTCGCCCGCTCCCCCAGCAGGGCCGACAGCGCCACGAGACCAAACCCGTTCGACGCGTTTCGCAGCAGTTCACGCCGCGTCCAAAGCGGATGCATGCGACCGGCCACAATCGCCTCGCTCGACGTACCATTGCGGAAGGCTCGGCGTGATGTGGACATTGGCAGGTGAGAGGGAAATTGAACAGGGAATCGGAACAACTGGATGTTTCAGGAACGAGAATCGTGCATCTCAACGTTCCACTCCGCCACTTTACCACTCGATGGCACAGTGACCAGACCGATTGTCAGGTCCGTCACTGCAAGGACGAAAGAAAGGCCAGCAGATCCGCCAGTTGCTGGGCGGTCAGGTCGCGAACCAGGAGTTCGGGCATCAGGGACGTGCTTTGTGCGACCAGCTGTTCCACTTGATTGGCCGGGATGTGGATCAGTTTGTCCTGTGCATCTCGCAGGACGACTTCATCGGCGTCCTTCTTGACGAGCAAGCCCGTATGAATGCGGCCGTCGTCCGTCTCAACGAGATACATGACGTACTTCGGATCAATAACCTTCGATGGTTCCAGGATGCTCTCCAGCAACTGCGGCAGGCGATGCTTCTTGCCGATCTCATCGAGCCGGGGGCCGAGGTCACGTCCCACGTTCTTGATCTGATGGCAGTTCCTGCATTGGACGCCCTCCGTCTCGAAGAAAAGCTGGCGGCCGTGCGCGGCGTCGCCGGACAGTGCGAGAATCTCTTCCGGTCGCACGACACTCCCCAACCGCCGGACGCGTTTCTCCTCGGGCAGAAATCGCTCAAACAAATCCCGCACGGGGATCGCTGGATGGGACGAGCCGCGCTCAACGACAACTGGTACGAGGGACGGCGGCACCCGTCCATCATCGACCGCGCGCAATAACCGCAAGGCGCCGCTCGTGGAGGAGAGCAGATGATCGACGAGCGGCTCCGCCGTGGACGCATCCGCGGCTGACTGCAATTGAACAAGACAGGTCACGTCACCCGAAGAACTGGCGATCATTGTCGCATCAACGGATTGGTCGTCGCCCGTGTCCGACGGCAGTGAGCGGATCCATGCTTCAATCAACGCCACGCCGTCGGCATCAACCTGCTGTGATCCGATATGCGGCATGCGACCGCTGCCAACCTTCGAGATACGGTACAAGAGGACCGACTGATATGGCTCGCCGGGCGTGATGACGTGCGCGGCAGGAATGCCGAACGTTCCCTGTGACGGACGCTCGCCGACCATCGTGCACTCTTCCAGCGGCAGGTCATATTGCATCTTGGAGAGGACGGAACTTCCCGCATGCATACGGTGACAGTGAGCACAGTTTGTATGCAGATAGGCGCGGGCCCGGGCGGCGAGCCCAGCCTGGGGATCACGCGGACTCGCCAGCGCGGGGCGTTGCTCTTCGACAATCTCCGGTGTGCACAGCCCAATGTGGAACAACGTGTCGAGCTGCGATGCCGACACGCCCCCGTAGTCATGCTGTCGATTCAGTTGGTGCGTCTGAAACGCCAACGCCGATCCAGACCATGGATTGTGACACCGCAGGCATTCCGTACGACTGGCGAAGTGCCACCTGATGTTCTCCGTTTCCGTGGAGGAATGCGGCACTGGGATCGGGATCATGCGGTCCTCTCCCGCAGCATCGACAAGCACCGCGTCCGATTGCTCGTCATTCCAGCGGTATGAGTAAGCCTGCCACTCCTTGCCGTTGAAATGCCGGACCTGCGTCTCGAGACGAATGAGGCGCGCGTCATCGCCAGAGCCGACAGGCCAGGACAGCGTCTTTGCGAGCACGGCGTCTTCCGGAAAGGTCCATCCGGCCTCCGCCGTCGTAATCTGCTCCTCGCCCGGAACGGCGACAAACCGCTGGGCGACGGCGCCGTCTTCCCACGGTTCCGCATTGATGGAGTAGGAAATCACTCCCGGCGCCGGCGTCTGATGAGCGGCCGATGTGAACAAACCTGTCTCGCTCAATCGCTGTGGAAAGCTGCTGGGTTGCGACCGGTCCGGATTGGGAATCAGCCGATGGATCGTGCCGCCGATGTGATGCAGGTAATACATCTCGCCGGTCTGGTCATCGCCGAAGCCGACGATGCGATGTGTCGTGTCGGCCAGTTCCTGCCGCCAGGCAATGGTTCCGTTCTCCCACCGCGCGGCCCAGATCTTTCCGGTGTCGTAGTCGCCATAGATGTGAGCCCCGACCAACTCCGGCAGGCGGGTTCCGTAGTACGTGACACCGGCCGTGATGGACGAAGACTCCGAGTGTGGATGGTCGATCGTGGGTGGCAGGATGGGCGTCGGTCCGCGGGGCCATTCGGGATTGGTCGGCTGCCGTCCTTCCATGACGCCCCAACCGTAGTTGCCGCCGCGCTCCACCCGATCCAGCATCTCCCACAACTCCCAACCGACATCACCGACCCACAGGTCGCCCGTCTTCCGATCGAAGCTCATCCGCCACGGGTTGCGGAAACCGTACGCCCAGATCTCGGGCCGCGCTCCGGGAAGATCGACAAACGGATTGTCCGGTGGAATGCGGTAGTTGCGGCCGTCCTCGGCATGATCGACGTCAATCCGCAAAATGGCCGAGAGGAGATTGCTCACGTCTTGTCCGGCCTGCAACGTGTCGGGCGGATTGGGGCCCGTGCCATCGCCCGTCGAGATGTACAGGCACCCGTCCGGGCCGAATTTGATCGCGCATCCGTTATGCCCGCCGGAGAGCCATGTGATCATCACCGTTTCGCTGGCCGGATCGATTGTCGGCGGCTCGGTCTCGCTGACCTGGAACCGGAGAATGCGGCTGCCGTCTTCCTGTTCGGAATCACGAATGCAGCACAGGTAGCAGTACCGGTTTCGCTCGAAGTCCGGATGAAACGTCAACGCATAAAGTTGCTTGACACCTTCGATGGTCTGTACGACATCGATCGCCAGATCGGCGGATGCGACGTCCGGACGATTCGGAAACGAGTACACCTTGCCGCCCTGTTCGGCGATCCACAGGCGGTCCATCCCCGGGGCGGTGGTGATGTCGAGCGGGTTGTCGAACGTCAGCGCCGGAAAGACCTGTTCCGCGAGATAGGGCGACGGCGGTTCGGGCGACCCGGTGATTCGTGACGTCATCCAGGGGATGCGATGGTCCAGACCGACGGTCGTGACTTTTAACGGTGCGTCCGAAGTCTCCGCTGAGGAACCCGCAGGCTCAGCCTGCGCGGGATGCCATTTCGACGTCAGAACGAGGGCAAGTCCCGCAATGAGAATCAGGCTCCGGAACACAGTCACTGTGTGCGTCTCCTCATGGTGTGAGTCGATGCCCCGAAACTCGCGTCCAGCGCCCGCGGCCGCAGTTCGAGCACTCGATCATATCGAGAAAGGACTGCGGAGGCCAATTGAGGGTCGTGAGGGACCGAATTCGTCCGCGCGCGACTGCCGAAGGGCGCATGGGACGCAATGACTTTTCGTTGCGGCATGATTGTGAGTTGCTTGTCCAGCGGATACCCTCATGGATCTCCAAGTCGCGGGATCGGAGTCGGATGGCTTCGGCAGCTCAATGACATTGCAGATTCCGGTCACATCACACAGGAGGCGCGAGTGTTTTCCAGGACCTCCGACTATGCGTTGCGCGCCGTGTGTCTCATTGCCCGCAGTGCGGGGAACTCGCTGACGACCGATCAAATTGCGGCGGCGACGATGGTGCCTGCCGCCTACCTGTCTAAAGTGCTGCAGGCGCTCAACCGCGCTCGGATCGTACAGACGCAGCGCGGCAGCGGCGGGGGCGTCAGCCTTGCGCTGCCGGCCGATCAAGTCTCGGTCTTCGAGGTGGTGAATGCCGTCGCCCCCTTCCACAGGATCAACTCCTGCCCGTTAGGGATTGCCGAGCACGGGACCAACCTGTGTCCCATGCACTCGCAGCTCGACGATGCGTTGGCTTTGATCGAGCAGTCGTTCCGTTCGACGTCGATCGCCGATCTGCTGAATCCGGCTTTGAACGGGGCCGTCCGGTGCGGCTTTCCGAACGTGATGCTCAAAAGCTGAGAGCATTCCATCGGAGAGCCCGCTCGAAAGCCGACAAAGACGCGATGCGTCCGCGAGGGCGAAAGAGACGTTCGCGCGTCCTCGCATTGTCGCGCATGCGTGGGCCGACGATTGGCGGCCCTCTCGAATTCCGTATTGAGTGTGCCTATAATCAGCATCTGATCGACTCTCGGGATACCTCTTCGCCTTTTTGAATGAGCCTCCGCGGCGCCCTGATGGTGATTGAAACCGCGTCTGCTTCCATTGTTGACGTTAAAGAACCGGGCATGGTGGCGCGGAAGTCGGTCACGTTGTTCAGCGAAGAAAGCCCGCTGACTCTCGCCAGCGGCAAGACGCTGGGACCAATTTCCGTCGCCTACCAGACGTATGGCGCGTTGTCGCCGCGCCGCGACAACGCGGTGTATGTGTGTCACGCGCTGACCGGCGACGCTCACGTGGCCGGCCGGCATCACCCACAGGACCGCAAGCCCGGTTGGTGGGACGGCTTTATCGGACCCGGCAAGGCGATCGACACTGACCGGTATTTCGTCATCTGTGCCAATGTTCTCGGGGGGTGTCAGGGAACCACCGGTCCACGTGATCGAAATCCCCAAACGGACGTTCCTTGGGGGCCCGAGTTTCCGTTCCTCACGGTCTCCGACATCGTTCAGGTGCACCAGGCCCTCGTCGAGGAGTTGGGAATCGAGCGGTTGCTGGCCGCGATCGGCGGCAGCCTGGGAGGCATGCAGGTGCTGGAATGGGCCGCCCGGTTTCCCGACCGGCTGGCGTCGGCGATTGTGCTGGCAGCCGGCGCCAAGTTGAATGCCCAGGGGATCGCCTTTAACGCGGTTGGCCGCCGTGCGATCTATGCCGACCCGGCATTCAATGGGGGCTGGTATTACGGAGAAGGGGAGCCGCCGCGGTTCGGTCTCGCCCTGGCCCGCATGATCGCGCACATCACGTATTTGTCCGAACAATCGATTGAGATGAAGTTCGGCCGCAAGCTGCAGCACAGTGCCGAGCTGACCTACGACCTGCTTCGGGAAACCGAGTTTCAGATCGAGAGCTATCTTCATCATCAGGGCAAGACGTTCGTCGAGCGGTTCGACGCCAACAGCTATCTCCTGCTGACGCGGGCGATGGACTACTTTGATCTGGTCGAGTCTCACGGACCGTTGCCGCATGTCTTTCGCAAAACAGATGCCCGCTTTCTCGTCGTCTCGTACACGACCGACTGGTTGTTTCCGACCGCGCAGAGCCGCGAGATCGTCCGGGCGCTGCTCGAAGCGCGACGGCACGTATCCTTTGCTGAGCTGGAAAGCCCGCACGGGCACGATGCATTCCTGATCGACTCGCAACTGCCCATGCTTGGCCGCCTCGTCACGCCGTTTCTCGACACGACTTACCGCGATCAGGCGGGCGGATAACGCGCCGCCGGTTGGCGCTTCCGCAGCAGTCAATTCGTCACATCATCTCGATTCCGTTTCTCTCTTCCCGGTCTCATCGCCCCTGCGATCACATGTGTGCCAAACGTTTGTGTCTGCCTGATCCGCTGGCCGCCGTGACCGACGAAGTCATCAGGGCGCAGATCGCACCGGGGAGCCGGGTGGTCGACCTCGGATGCGGGGACGGGCGGTTGCTCTCTCGGTTGCACACCGAACATCGCTGCGACGTGCTGGGAGTCGAGTTGGATCTGGATCAATTTGGTTCGGCGCTTGGTCTGGGGCTGCCGATGATCCGCGCCGATCTGGACGCGGGACTCCGAGACGTCCCGACCGGCGTGTTCGACGTCGCCGTGCTGTCGCAAACACTGCAGCAGATTCGCCGGCCGCTGGCCGTGCTGGAAGAGATGCTGCGCATCGCGCGGCGGGCCCTGGTGGTGGTGCCAAACTTCGGTCATTGGCGGGTGCGGTTGCAGGTTCTCCTGGCAGGCCGTGCTCCGGTGACAGACTCGCTCCCCTATGAATGGTTTGAGTCGCCGAATGTGCATTTCCTGACGATGCTCGACTTCCGCGACTTGGCGAAGCGTGGTAACTTCAAGATCGTCAAGGAGTTGCCGATCATCGGAGACCGGGCGGTGAATCGTGCCTGGCTCGCCAATTTGCGCGCCCACAGCGCCCTGTACGTGCTCGAACGGGCGGATTGAGCGGATTCCGTTCTCACCGTGGACGCGGCTCCGCCGGCGCCCGACGTTGTGCGCTGCGATCCTGAGCGAACGACCCGGGACGCAGAACAAGGAAATGCGAGAGGCATGGGATTTCCACAAGTCAATCTCGATGCACTCATCGGCCAGCTTTCCCGGCTGTCGACGGCCGTCATCCTTGCGGCCTTCGTCATCCATCTTCTGGTGTTTCTCGTCCTCTGGCTCTGGGCACGTCGCGATCTGCGCGCGTTGCCGATCTCAGCTGTTCAAATTTCACGCGGCGACTTAAAAATCGGTAAGAATCTGTCCGACCAGATTGACGCCTTTCTGGCGGATGTCAACGATGTGCTCGACAGTCCATCCACTTGCTTGGCGAGCCGCACTGCTGGAGCGGATGAATGTGCTTGATGAGAAGCGACGCTATCTCAATTCGATGTTTTTCGAGACGGCATACAACATCACGCGAACGATGATCGAAGCCTATCCACTGGCCGGCGTGCTGGGGACCATTCTGGCGATTGGTGCGGCGCTGCAGGTCGACGCGGCCAACCAGGCGGTGACGGTCAGCGCGATCGTCGGCCGTTTCGGGGAAGCCATCTGGTCGACGTTTGCCGGATTGATTGCGGCCATCGTGCTGATGTTCATCAACAGCCTCTTCGAGACCGGTTTCGAGCGGTTGTCGGAGAACCGCCGTCATGTCCGGGACACAATCGCGCGCTGCAAGAGAGAATTGTCGCTGCACGCGACAAACGAACGGGCTGCTGCGAGACCGAACGCCGCCAGTGCCCAGGAGCGCGGATCATGAAGCGTCGCCGGCTGACGATGCAACTCACGCCGCTGCTCGATCTGCTGCTGATCGTGATCTTCGCTCAGTTCATGGATGTTCGGGAGCGGGAAGCGACGACGATGGACGAAGCCGTCCAGGCCGTCGAACAGCAGGCTGAGGCCGAAGTCGAACTGGCTGCGCTGCAATTGGCCCATCAACAGCTCGTCGATACTCTGGCGCAAGCCGACGCCGACAGGAAGGATCTCGAATCGCGGAACGACCAGTTGCAACAACTGGCTTCTCAGTTGCGTGTCGACCTGGAGCGGACCTCCGCACAGCAGCAGTTGCTTGGCGACCTGGTGACGGAGTTGTTTCAGGTTCCCCGATCGGCGATTTCGGACGTCCTGACACCGCCGGGCGCCGCGACGCCCGCTGTCTCAGCCGAACAACGAGAACATCTCGCGGCCCGGTTTCGCGAATTGTCACTTCAGAGCACGGGTCGCATGATTCGTCATCTGTTGTCGTTCGACGAGATGAAAAAGCGATGTGACCTCTGGGAACTGCACATCGACGAGACCGGCTGGTTCACTCTGCGAGCCGGATCGGAAGTGCGCGAGTTCCGCGCGAACACGCCTGAGGAATTCGCGGACCGGTTGTTCGCCATTTATAAGTCGTTACCGGAGCCGAAGAGCCTGGTGGTGATCATGCTTTCCTACGGCGACGCGCGGGCCGACGTGCGTGAAGCAGCCATTCAGGGACTGCCGCGCGTCACGGAGCGAATGCGGCAACACGCCGGCGGCCTCGTCCGCTTCGAATACGCCGTCATCGGTTTTCAACCGCCGCCGGAAGGGTAAGGGAACCGATTCACTCCACAGGTCAGTGGATCAGCGACCTGCTCGACGAAGCTGGTTGCATTCCCGGCAGAAGTCATGGCGGAAATCCCCTATGTCGTTGCGGGCAGGGCGTGATAAACTGCCGCTCCAGCCTTGGCAGACATTTCTGACCCTTGCAGAGGAGTCGTTCCATGAGAAAGCGTGTGGTGGGCGCGACCCTGCTGGTGGCCATCGGCATCGGAGTGTGGCTCAGCAGTCTGTTCAAAGGGCTGGGACCGGGCGGCGAGGGCACAGGGGTCGGACACTCGGACAATGTGAGCGTCAGCCTGAAGAGCTCCCACAGCGCGGTCGAGTCTCGGACGACGCCTGCGTCGGCAGATGCAGACGGAGTCTCACAGTCCGCGGGGACCGTTCCCACGGTCCTGATCGACGGTCATCAGTTTTTGCTCCAGCAGGGCGCCGGTGGCGAAGAGAGCTTTCGTCCGGCGGAACTGGACGAAATTGTCAGGCTGGCAACACAGGCACAACCTGGCGACGACGGGGTCCGCATCCATGTCAAGCGGCGTCAATCGGCGCGGGCGACCGCCGAGACGGCCCTCTACGAGGCCCTGCAGCGAGCCCGCATCGAACCCCACGCCATCCACGAGCAGAAGGCGTTTGTCGAATAGTCGGGGTCTGCCGAACGGCAGGTCGTCACGCTTTGCGATAGACGATCCCCGTGTCGATGCGTTCAAATCCGGCTCCAAGGATCGCCTTCACGGCATACTCGTTTGCGTCGGGCGAATGGACCTCGGCGAGGGAGATCAGCTCCTGCCGCATGTGACGAGCGACTTCAACCAGGAGTGTCCTGCCGTAGCCTTTTCCCCGCTCACCTTCCCGGACGTACACATCAACGATGCCGATGCAGCGGGCGTGCCAACTCGCGACGTAAGCATCCAGACCGATGACCGAAACGGCGGCAAACGGCGGCCCCCCTTTCTTCGGATGCAGCTGGAATCGAATCGAATCAACGCGCCCGAGTCGTGTATACCACCACCAGCTCGGCTCGGCGGGTTGATCGCTGATGGACAGGGCCGTCGTGCGGCGGATCGCGATCAGTCGGAAGTGGACCGGGTCTGTGGATTCCTGAATGTTCCGCTGATAAACGCCAATGCGCTGTGCGGGCTCGTAGTCGACCGCCTTGAAAAAGGGATCCGCGGCGGAGTCCGTCAGCAGAAAACCGGACGGCCGTGCTCCACCATAGAGACCAAAGTAGAACGGATCGCGTCCGCGCGACTCGCCCGCCTGCAAACCCTGCGACCCCGATCGCCGCAGGTACTCCTCAGCCTGGGCGACAAGTGCGCGGCCAATGCCCTGACGGCGTCGGTCGGGACGCACCATGACCGCGGCGATAACCCCGGCATCGTATGCCAGGCGACTGCCGTCCTCACTGCAGCCGAATCCGGCGTGCACCATGCCGACCAGATCGTCTGCGTCCCAGGCGAGAATCAATCCGTGAGGATCGAAGTACGGTTGGGAGAAGTTGACCAGTTCGAAGGCGTCGGGTGTAAAGCCCTTCGCAGCACCGCGTCCCAGGTTGCAGTCGTGCCACAACCGGACGAGTTGCGGCGGGTCCTCGTTCCGAAATGACCGATACTCGATCACAGGTGTTTCCGCTACCGGACGGATGGAGTCGCTATCCATCGAGAACGATGGATTACTTGCTCCCGTGGGCCTCTTGGACGGCGTCTGCGACAGCCTTCGCCGTCAAACCGTACTTGTCCAGCAGCCCTTGTGGATCGCCGCTTTCCGCATACTGGTCGCCAACATTGACAAACCGCATCGGCACCGGAGCGGTCTCGACCACGACTTGCGCGACGGCTGAGCCCAAGCCCCCATGCTGCAGATGTTCTTCGGCCACGACAATCGCCCCGGTCTCTCGTGCGGCTGCCGCAATGGCGTCGCGGTCGATGGGCTTGATCGTATGCAGATCGATGACGCGACACGAAATTCCAAGCGGCTCGCACAGCGTGGCGGCGTCGATCGCGGCCGCCACCATCAGGCCGTTGGCGATGATCGTCGCGTCCGTCCCCTCCCGTACGGTGATGGCTTTACCCAGCTCGAACGGACAACCTTTCGGGTAGATTGTCGCGACTTTCCCGCGCCCGACGCGGAGGTACGTCGGCCCGTCATGTTCAAGACAGGCCCGCGTTGCCTCTTTGGTGCAAGCAGCATCGGAGGGGACAACGACCGTCAGGCCCGGCAACGAGCAGGCAAGCGCGACGTCTTCAATTCCCATCTGGGAAGGGCCATCCTCGCCAATGGAGATGCCCGCGTGAGAGCCGACGAGTTTGACGTTGAGCTGAGGAAAGGCGACCGACATCCGAATCTGATCGAATGCGTTGTCCATTAAGAAGCACGCAAAGCTCGCCACGACGGGGATTTTTCCGCACGCGGCCAGCCCGCCCGCCACGCTCACCATGTTGCTCTCTGCAATGCCGACATTGAACGCGCGATCGGGATGTGCGAGAGCGAACGGTTCTGTCCGGGTCGAATTTCCGACGTCACCGTCGACCGTCACGATGTGTTGGTTCGTCGCTCCCAATTCCTTGAGTGCGTCGCCGAACGCATCCCGCGTGGCCGCCCCCAGGCTCAACCCGCTGATTTCTCCAAGGTGCATTGCGCAATCCTCTGTGGTGCTTCTTTTTCGCTCTGTTTCAAAAGGCTGACGGATTCGATCCGCAGCGTCTCACCCCAGCATGGCGATGGCTTTCTTCGCCAGTTCCTTCGAGAATGGCTTGCCGTGATAGTTGGGATCGCCTTCCGCTTCCAGCAGGGGGACGACGGGGAACCCTTTTTGCGTCCTGGAAACAATGCAGGTCGGCCGGTCTTTGATGCCGTTCGCCGTTTCCAGCGCCTTGACGACCTCCGCCATATCATTGCCGGCGATCGTCTGCACGTGCCAGCCGAAGGCTTCGAGCTTTGGTTGGAAGGCCGTCAGGTCGAGGACTTCCTTTGTCGCGCCGGTTTGCTGATATCCGTTCTGATCGATGATGGCGGTCAGATTGTTCAAAGCGTATTTGTGAGCGGCCGCGATTGCCTCCCAGACCTGCCCTTCTCCCATCTCGCCGTCGCCCATCATCACGTAGGTATGATACGACTTTCCGTCGATTCGCGCGGCCAGGGCATGCCCGATTCCAATGGACAGCCCCTGCCCCAGTGAACCGGTCGATGCCTCGATACCCGGCAGACGCCGCATGTTGGGATGGCCTTCCCACGGGGAGCCCAGCTTTCGCAACGTCATGATTTCATCGACGGTGAAGTACCCGGCCTCGGCCATTGCGGAGTACAGCACGGGGCAGGCGTGCCCTTTGCTGAGCACGAAGCGGTCCCGATCGGGGTCGGCCGGCTTCTTCGGATCGAACTTCATGAACCCGCCGAAGTAGAGTGCGGTCACAACGTCCGCCGCCGACAGGCTGCTGGTGGGATGCCCGCTGCCGGCTTCGGTGGTAATCCGGATGATCAGCTCACGGATGACCTTGGCCTTGCTTTTCAGTTCGTCCAGGCTGAGTTTCGACACGTTGACATCTCATTAATGAAGGACAACACGGGTGGTCCGACAGAGGGGAAATCCGCTGGTCAGCCGTCAGAACGGCGACATGGCGCAACAACGGCTGCGAGCGGCGGCAATTGACAGCGAATCCACACGATTCAAGCCAAATCGCACCGCTCTCCCCCTGCGGAATGCGACATTTCGAAGGGCGGTAGATGCAAACGCCATATTGACCGCATTTCGCGGCAATTTCTCACGACATGGGCCGTAATGCTATCGTGCCGAAACCGACACCGCAACTCACCCCCGCGCGGCGATGACATCAGGGCGTTCGGCGTCGTTCTGTGACGGTTGCATGAGTGCATTAACGCCCGCCACCGCTGCAGAATGACAGTCGCAACTCAATCTTGCGACAGAACTTCCGATTGGCTAACGTCCCGCCGCGTTGTGTCTCACGGAGGATGAAATGACGAACCAACGGAAGGATTCCGCCCCCGCCCCTGACCAGGCGCTCTTCGCATGTGGAGCGGTGCTCGGAGTCTGTCTGGGGTTTGCGGCTGGGCATGTCTCTGTCTGGAGCCGCACCAATTCGCAGACGTCCGACCGCAGTTTGAATCAGAACTGGCCTGGCCTCGACCGCAAGACCGACTGGACGGATCAAAGTGCTGTGCTCTTCGGAAACGGTCCTGTCGACTCGCTGACCGCTGGAGAACCGGACCCGTATTTTTCCCACGAGGAATTCCGTCCCGAATCGGCCGGGCCGATTGACGTAAGTCGTCAGGTCTCGGAGATCCGCACGGCGACAGAGACGTCCGAGGCCGTTCCTCCCAAGACGCTTCCCGACGCGATCCGCGCCACTCCGATCGACGAAGAGACAGAACTTCGGGAAGAGGTGACCCGGTCGATAATCGCTCAGGAGATGCCGCACGCGACAGCACAGGAATTGGAAGTCTGGTTCGATGTATTGCGAGGTCTCGACGCTGGCGACGTGAAGGGCATTTTGCGCATGCGGAAGCATGTCGGGGGCGAAGCGAACGGCATGGTGGCCGCGCCCGGGAGCGATTTGGATTTCCTGGAGTCCCCTCGCGATATCCATTATCCCCCGGACCGAGTGGTGGCGGCGGGCAGCCGGAGAGAGATGATCGACTGTCTCAAGCAGATACGGGAAATTCGGCTTTATAACCTGTGTCATGCCGACATGATCGGGTTTCCGCATCTGGAACCTCATCTGGAAGAGCGGGTGGGCTCCGAGGGGGAGCGGCCTCAGACGTCAATGAAGGTCGAGCGTGTTCTGGAGCCTGGAGAATTTCAGGAGACTGGCCGCCCGTTGGATGTCTCGATCATCGGCGTCGGATTCTTCCAGGTGCATCGGGACGGTCAGACGCGGCTGACCCGCTGTGGTCGATTGAGGGTCGGTGAGGATCGGCGGCTCGCTTTGGCGACGACGTCGGAATCGTGGCGGCTGGAACCGCCAATTGTCATCCCGAATGGGGTCGTATCGCTGCGCATTGAGCACGATGGACGCGTCACTGCGCGTTCAACTTCCTCGCAGGATGAGACCGAACTGGGCACAATCGAATTAATGTCCGTTTTCGATCCGGCCGGTTTGCGGTACGAAGGGGAGGCTCTATTCACCACGACGCCCGCATCCGGAGAGGCTTTCCGATTGCAGAACGACAGCTCACTTCGGCAGGGGGGCGTCGAGCGGCCGTCAGCTGCCGTGATGCGGGACCAGCTCCAGCGGCTGGAACGCGAAGAGCAGCTGATGCAACAACTGGAACAAGGGTTCGGATTGCCGCTGGAATCGCCAATTCCGGAATTCTGAAATCTTTTCGGAATTCCTGGAAGATGGCTCTCCGGTCTGCGTTCTTCTCCACGACGACAACAATCCTGCCGCCCCCGGCGGTCCCCAATCAGTGGAGAAACGACCATGCAGGCGATTACCCGAATCAGCGTTTTGGCTTCTCTGGCCCTCCTCATCACGGCGTCCGTCAGCACGACCGCAAATGCTTGCCCCCGAGGCGGATACGCCGGGTCGTACTCCTACGGTGCTCCTTCATACGGCTATGGTTACGGCGGTTACGGATATGGGCAGTTCCCCAAGACGACGTTTGTTAAGCCGGCCGTGGCCCCGGCGATTAACCCCGGCTTCGCTCCGGCCGTGACGCCCGCCCCCGCCGTGGCGCCTGGGATCGCCCCCGCCATCGCTCCGGCAGCCGCCATCACCCCGGCCCCGGCCGCCGCACCGTTCAATCCGGCTCCGATTAATCCGGGCCCGATCGGACCGGGACCGGTTGGTCCGGCCTCAGCGGGTGGAGCTCCGATTGGTCCGGGACCGGGCGGGAATCCGAATAATACGCAGCTCGAAGCGGCGTCGCCGGTCTCGGTGACTCCCCCGGTGGGCAACGCCAACCAGACCCAGGCTCGCATCGCAGCCCCCTAATGTGAGCGTTCATCGGAGAAGTGAGCACTCCGCCTCGCGGCTCGGTTTCCAGCACGGAAACCGAGCCGTGTTTGCGTTGAGCGACCGTCGATCCGACGCACGGGGCCGCACTGGGAAACGACTTCGCACTCCAAGGCGTGATGCGACGACGATGACTGGCCTGTCAGTCGAGCAGCGAGTGAAGCCCTGCCCGCGCGCTGATCGCGGGGGAGTCGATCAGCGGAGGCAATCGCTCGACAATCGCTGGTGTATATCGACAATTCGTCACATTTCAGCCGTCCGTGCGGGAATCCTCTTGGTTCCTTTCGAGTCCTGAGACGGCTCTCGCCAGTTCCAGCAGCCTCCCCGACTGGGCCTCTAAACCGTGTTCGGCCGCAACATAGGCACGCCCGGCTTCGGATGTCCGTTCCTGACCAGCGCCCCTGTCCCATTCCGATTGGACGTAACGGGCGAGTTGCCGGAGATCGCCGCATGCGAAAAATCCGCACTCCGCTGCCGTAATGAAGTCGCCTCCAACTTCCAGCGATGCAATGGGAACTCTGGACGCGGCGGCTTGCAGGAAGACGTTCGGAAATCCCTCCAAGGCTGACGTGCTGATGAACACGGTCGCACGCTCAAACACCGCCGGCATCAGATCGAAAGGGACGAACGGGACGATGCGCACATTTGGCGGGCACTGGTCTCTGACGAATTGTTCAACCCAACGGTCGCGAGGGTTTAAGATCATCAGGAATCGCACCGCCGGACACAGCGACGCGACCTGCAGCAGCAATTCGGGTCGCTTGTGCAGTGATTCGGCCCGACCGACCCAGAGCGCGTAGCGCTCCAGTCCGCCTATGATTTCGTCGGGCACGGGTTGTGTTCGCCCGTGGTCCCACGTTGCCAGGTCCATGGGATTGCGAATGACCGTGCTGTCGCGTCCGAACCGGTCGGCAATCCATTGCTGCTGCTGTGTTGTCTGCGCGACGATGGCGTCGGCCTGCTGGAGAATCTGATAGCAAACCGTGGCGACGTCTCCATATTGGCTGATGTAGTTTGAGCCGGGCCGATACCGTTCGTCGAGATCGCCGTCTGAACCGATCATGAGAATGGCCGGGCGACCCGCTGCATGTGCCGAGGCGATCACGCGGGCGGAGTTCGCCTGCACGCCAAACGTGCAGTACACATCCGCCGGCAACTGCTGATAGAACGCATCCGGTCGCCAGTTGTCGCGTCGAGGGGGTTCCCACAATCGACAGGCGGCCAGCATCGGCACGCGCCACAGCAGGGGCCATTCCCAGCGTCGCAACCGCACACCGGGAAACCGGGGTGACCGCTCGATGCATCGTCCAACCGACTCATAAAGTGAATACAGTCGGTCCCGTCGAGGAATGACTTCAACGCCTTCCTGACGAAAGGAGGGACGCGTTTTTTCTGAACGGACGACGATGCTGACGTCGCATCCCTCGGTTTCCGCCAGGCCACGAGCAAACGTCCAGGCGCGCGTCTCGGTGCCGCCAACCGGCCGCCCGCACGAGGGATCAATCGCC
>JAHBXU010000110.1 GCA_019636315.1 Planctomycetaceae bacterium
GGCGTTCGACGGCAAAGCCGTCGGCTTGGGAGTGGACGCCGCGGCAGTCCGGCATGCCGAATTTTTTCGTGGAGACTGCCTCCCCCAATCCCGGCGGGCACTCAACGCCGCAACGGCAATTCAATCTGACGGCACTCTCTTCGCCGGTCACCTCAGTCAGCCCGAAACGTCAACGAAGCACCCGGGATAAGATGATCGCTCATGTGTCAGGTGATGGTTGCGGAAGTCCTCGCTGACGTTTCGGGTTGCTGATTGCGGTCAGATTGAAAATGGGACGGCAGCCGACGATGTCGAGGTCAGATGGGGCAACTTAGGGAGACAATGGGACTTGGGAGTTCGGTCCGCCGGCTCACCCTTGTGCCGGAACACGCCTTGTCGAACGGTCGGCAGGCATCGTAGAATCCCGCCCCTTGTCCGCGTCCGGTTTCTCTGGAGCGGCATTTTCGGGTTGATTCGCGAGATCGTTCGACTGCAGCCATGGAAGGCACCTCGATGAGCGAAGAGTTTGCCGATGCACAACCGAAGCGTCGTCTTGGACGGGGTTTGACGTCCCTGTTGGGGCGCGGCACGCCGTCGGACCACGAAACCGATGCGCCCGACAGCGGCTCGCTGCGAGAGATTCCGATCGGTGAAATCGAGCGGAATCCCTGGCAACCACGGAAGCAGTTTGATTCGGACAGCATGCGCGAGCTGACCGATAGCATTCGCGAGCACGGACTGTTGCAGCCCATTCTCGTCCGCGAACTCCCCCAGGGAGGCTTCCAGTTGATCGCCGGCGAGCGTCGCTGGCAGGCCGCCCAGCAGGTCGGCATGACCAACATTGCCTGTCGCGTCGTGGACGTCGTCGATCAAACCGCCTGCGAATTCGCGCTCGAAGAGAATCTGAAGCGCAAGGATTTGAGCGATCTTGAGAAGGCACAAGCGTTCCGTGAGTACCTGAACCAGTTCGGCTCTTCCATTGAGGATCTGGCCAAACAACTCAGCATGAGCCGCTCGGCCGTCAGCAATATGTTGCGGCTTTTGGATCTTGCAGAGCCGGTCAAGGTCGCGCTCCAGTCGGGGAAGATTTCTGCTGGACACGCGCGGGCGTTGTTGTCGCTGGAAACGGCCGCTCAACTCGAACTGTGCGGACGAATTCAGGCCGAATCACTCAACGTTCGGCAGACCGAAGCGGCCGTCCGTGCGCAAGTCCAGGCGGCTCCGGACGTGGTGCCAATGCCGTCGAAGACGCCTGCCGAGCGTCCTCAGCCGTCGAATCATGTCCTGTCCCTTCAGGAACACCTGCGCGAATTGCTGGGAGTTCCGGTCGAAATCAAGCTCAAAACTGAAGACCGTGGGCAGATTGTCGTTTCGTTCTCCACGAAGGACGAGTTCGAACAGATCCTCCGCCGACTCCGCCGCGCCGCGGCATGAGGAGTGTGGACGTCGCCGCGTCCCGTCCGTACGGGACGATTTCCGACAATCCACTGAAAAGGTGTCGCGTTGTTGCCGCCGCGCTGTCCTGCTGACGGCTTTGTCGTCGGTCATTGGAGGTTCTGCGCGCCTGATTCGTCGTGCGGCAGGTGATTCGTGTTTCTCATCGTTCGACCGTAGAAGCGTCGATTTGGGACGACGCGGAGATCGATCGCGGTCTCCTGGTGAACGTCCATGCTTGCGGTTGGAGAGCGTCCACCGCCGCCATCGGTCATGAACCGGCAGAATCGGCTTGACGCCCACAAGTCGATCAGTATACTCCGCCCGCCTTTCATGGCCCGGGTGCTGCCTCACGCACCATTGTCCCGGACGCGGCTTTGAGTCCATCCCGCAGCGACTCCTGTCGCTTGGTCTCGTCCGGAGAACCCCTGATTCTGTGACCCTCCCACATCGACTCTCGGCTGGTGAGCTCATGCAACCGCCGCTGCGATCCCTGCTTCTCATCTGCGTCCTGGCCGCGCGGTGTGGACTTTCGTCTGCTCCCGTGCACGGCGAGTGGCGCGATACGCGCACAGTCGATGTGTTCGATATCCGCTCCGAGTTTTCTCTGACGGATGCCCGTGGAAGCTCATTGCTGGCCGAACTCCCTCGATTGCGACGCGACATCGAAACGCTGCTTGGCGTCTCGGCCGATGCACAGCCGATCGAGGTCAATCTGTTCGCCTCGCGGCGCAGTTATCAGAAGTATCTGTCCGTGCGCGTTCCGGAAGGGGCGTCGCGACAGGCCCTCTATGTTCAGGGCACCGATCGGGGGCGGGTGTATGTCCACCGACATGCGGGGTTTGAAGTCGACATCCGCCATGAATGCACGCACGCCCTGTTGCACAACGCGCTCCCGTATGTCCCGATGTGGCTCGATGAAGGACTTGCGGAATACTTTGAAGTTCCAGCGCACCAGCGGGCGACCGGCAATCCGCATCATTCGGCTGTGCGCCGCGCGATGCTGATTCACTGGAAGCCGTCGCTTCCGCATCTCGAGAATCTGGACGATCTGAACTCGATGAGCGGCAGCGACTATCGCGACAGTTGGGCCTGGGTGCACTACTTCCTGCATGGGCCGCAGGACGCGCGGCAGGCTCTCAGTAACTACTTGTACGACGTGCGAATGGGGAACCCGGCGGGGCTGCTCAGCGAGCGGCTGGCTGCCGAGGCGCCCGATTCGCCACGCCGCTTGGCCCGTCACTTTCGTGATTTCAATTCGATGTGAAAGGATTCCGATGACTCGTCTCTCCTGTAACGCCTTGACTTTTGTGCTGATGATGGCAGCACTGGCGGTCTCCTCGTCCCAGGCCCACGCGCAAGCAAACGCCGAGAAGGAAACCGCTGCGTCCTCCGCGCCGGCGCCCCTTTCCACCGAACCTCTCAAGACGTTTGATCGACCGGCGATCTCGATTATCGATGTCGCGTTAAACGACGAAGGGCTCGTGCGGGGACGCGTGCTGACAGCGGAGGGAAAACCCGTCGATGGGGCGCAAGTCGTCATCCGTCGTGAGGACGAACTGCTCCACAAAATGATCACGAACGAGCAAGGACAGTTTTCGGCGAAAGGACTGCGTCCCGGCGTCTACACAATCGCCACTGTCAGCAGCGGAGGACTGTATCGGCTGTGGCCAAAGACGATCGCCCCGCCCGCTGCTCGTGAACAGGCCTTGTTGATGGTGAAGGAACCGGTGGTGCGGGCCCAGTACGGATCCGGTGCACTCGCCGCCTGGACGTCGATCGGCGTCGGTGTGGCCGGGCTGACTGTCGGAATTATCTCATTGGACAAAATCAACGACCTGGAAGACGAAGTCAATTCGTTGAAGAGTCCGTAACTCCGAAGGAGTCGTCGTGCCAACGGCGCCGGTAGGGGAATTCGCGCAGGACAACGGCCTGCCGGCGTCTGGGCGAGGAGAATCGTGAAATGCCTGTCAATCTGGTGGCGTCCCCGGGCGGCCGGCACGTTCCGACGCTCGTCTGCATCCTCCTTTGGGGCGGCGTTCCGCTCGCCGCGGAAGGACCGGCGGCCACGGAAGGGCCGGGTGCGCTTGATGACGCTCCCCGCGTCGTCGCCGCCGCCTTGCCAGATGGTGAACATCCCTTGGCACCGGCAATTCGCCTCGCGCAAGGGACACTGACGCGGTTACAGGCGATCGACGACTATGAGGCCACGTTCCTTCGGCGAGAGCGCGCTGGGGGCCAGACTGTTGAGCACACGGTGCATCTTAAGGTTCGCGAGAAACCTCTCAGCCTGTATCTCAAATATGGTGAGCCGCATCTCGGCCGCCAATTGCTGTTCGTCCAGGGGGAAAACGAAAATCAGGTGCTGATCCACGATCCGCAGGGAACATCTTCACCCAACGCCAAAGGCGCCGGTGTGGATCCGTCCACCGTCATCGAGCTAGGCATGAGGCAGCGCCTGGAAAAGGTGATCGGCCAGTGGAAGTACGAGACGGCGTACGGTGAGTGCGACGTTCAGTTCTATCCGGAGGCCAAACTCCGCGGCCTGTCCTGTGAAGTCATTGAATCGTCCCACCCGCGTCCGCGTCGGCAATTTCCCTTCCACAAAACGCGGCTCTACATCGACGCCGAGACGCACTTGCCGATCCGTTTCGAGCAGTACGCCTTCTCGGAAACGCCCGAACAGACGCCCCCGCTCGTCGAGTTCCACGAGTACCTCAACCTTCGCACCAACGTGGGCCTGTCCGACGCCGATTTCGATCGGCGGAATCCGAACTATTCGTTCTGACTCACGAGGGGACTTGAGGCCGCTGCCACATGGTGGCAAGTCACCCGAAGCGTCGGTCCTGGGGCCGCCTCCTCACGACAGGACCTCGTGGGAGGCACGCTCTCACGCCGTGAGGCGGGTGAGCATCAGCACGGAGCATTAATGGTGACCCGGCGATCGCCGTGACGCCACGCCACCCAGTCGCAGCCATAATTCACTGACCCACCACCATTGCGTCAGCGAGGGCGAGGGCGATGCACATCTCCCTCATGGACGCTTCAATCACACTGGGGGTGGATGGGTCGATTGAACAGGTCGAGCAGGACCGGGCTGTGCCGGCCGCTTCAAGGCTCGGTCGCCATTGCGAGGAGCATTCGCAGTCGTGGACGACGCCCACGACTGCTGGAACTGCTCACGCCTCATTTCTCCGCAGCAGACGGCTTGCGATGATACTGCGCCGTCATGAAGGTAAACCATTTTCCTTCTTCGAGTTCGACCGATGACGAGAACGTATAGTGATCGTCGTTCTGAAATTCGATGGTTTCTCGATAGTTGGCCGACGTTCCCGGGGCGGCGAAGTTGGGGCCCCGCGCGTCCAGTGTCAGTGTGCGGCCGTCCTCGGAGACCTTGCCCGTGTAGTGCCACAGGTGGTCATTGCAGGAATCCGTCCATGTTCCGATGTATTGCTTCTTCGCCGGATCGTAACCCACCGTGAGGATGCTGTGGATTGTGACGTCCATCATCGCGGCCTCCCCCTCGGAGATCATCCAGAATCCGCCCAGCATGCGGGCCTTTTGCGTTCCGGTGGATTCAAACTTCGGCTCGCCGGGGCCCATCTTGGCCTCGGCAGTGGACGTCCACTCGCCAACGAAACGCTCAAGCCAGGCGTGCTCTTTCTGAGGTTGGGGAAGTTCCGGAATGTCCTGAGCGAAACTGATCGATGCTGCTCTCAGGCATCCCACGACAAACAGCAGAACACAAGGACGTGCCAACATGGTGCGACTCCTGAATGGTGGAACTACTCAAGAAAGAGAATCGGTTTCCCCGTATGCTTCGACTTCGGGAACGGCAGGTAGGAACCAATGGTGAATCGGCCGGGGCCGACGAGCACGATCGGAAACAACAGGCCGATGAGGGCCAGATTGTATTCGTACCCCTGGTTCTGCAGGAAGAAGCCGTTCTTCCCATGCACCATAGCGATGGCGCCCAGCATGATGACCAGATTGGATGCCGCCGAAAAACGGGACAGAAGTCCGACGACGATGCCCAATCCGCCGAAGAACTCACCGATCGCGACCAGATAGGCCACCGGTCCCATCATCTTCGCAAACTCGGCCATCCCGATGCCGCCGAATACACCGAACAGCTTCTGTGCCCCGTGCGCCGCCATGATCGTGCCCACAATGACGCGCATGACAAGCAGCGAAACATCGACGAGAAAGCGGTCGCGAGAACCAGTCAGAACTTGATTCATATCTGCACCTTCCTGTTGGTGGCGATCGGAGTGTCTGCCCATGCGGAATGGCAGCGGGCGCCGCAGAACATCCTGCCGAGCCAAGCGCACGCTGTCTTGTCACTCCAGCGGGATTGTGGCGATCTCCCCCCACTTCACTCAAGTGTCCCTGATCGGACGATGACGGACTCGACGTTTGTCGGCTGGGTTATGGTCCGTGAGCATCCAGGGAAAGATCGCCATGCCCTCAGCGCCGCGAGCGTGAGCGACCGGTTGCTGACGCTCGCGGCTCTGAGGATTCCCCCATCATCGTTTCAGGACAGCCAGAGGGTTCGGCTTCGGCTGGCATGCTCACTTATCTTTGGCGTGACGGCACGAGAGTGAACTCGCGGGTTTCCCTCGGGAAAGACCCGTTTGGGCTGTTAACGCGGGACTTGCGAGTGCAGCGAGCGGATGTATCGCTGGGGCCGCACGGGGCGTGCCAGCGAAGTCGGCTGCAGGTGCGCCGATCGAGAGAGTTCACCCGGGCCGGACGTCGACTCGGACGATTCATCGACGGCGGGCGTGGAGAAGCGGGGGGCTCCGGCCTCTGTCTGAGAAAGCGGCCTCGGGGGGGACGCTGGCGAAGGGATGCGGTTGGCACGCACCGGAGTCTCGTGGGCGGCGACTTCCCCGTCGAGATAGCTGAGGAAGCGGGAACTTGGCCGGTCGATGATGACCACGCGGCTGGGCGCCTGAGGCTGCTCACGTGAGCGAATGATGCAGATCACCTCCGTGGCTCCGGTCGAATCGGACGTGGCAGCCGCGTTCCTGATCGATCCCTCAAACGATTCGAGCCGCGTTTGAGGTGGAGGAATGACGTTCAACGATCGCGGTTCGTTTTGCTCTGCGTGCGACGAACCGTCCCAGGGAATCGAGTCTGGCGACTCGCCGGCACTCGCCACTTGGGCGGCGGTCGCCGAAGACGCTTCGCCCGGCGAGGCGGGGACGGCTTCCGTCGCCGGGGTCGTCTGATAGAGGTCGGTCATTCCACTGGCCAGCAACAGGTCGTGGATTGCCAGCAACCCGGCATAGGCGCCCCGCTGGCGATCGGCGTCGGCGGCAATGCAAACGCCAATGAGTTGCCCCTGGCGGTTGAACAATCCCCCACCGGAACGTCCCTGCACGGGAACGCCGGTGCACTCGATATTGTCCGGCCCTTCATAGTAATTGAGAGCCGTGATTTGCAGCTGTTCGTACGACGGAACCGCTCCGCCGCTGCAGCCAATGCTGACAACGTCTTCCCCCGATTGCGGCCGGCGCGTGGTGGGGGCAATCTCCGCCGTGGGCACGATGTGGTCGGTCGGAATACCGATGAGACCCACATCGGCGGACAGGTCATAGTGAATCATCCGGCCGACAAAGCGCTGCACTTCGCCGCCGAGGAACAGGTCGACTTCAATCTTCGACTGGGAGTTCCACCCATCGAACAGATGTCCACAGGAGAGAATGAGCGTCTGCCCCGGCCGGCTGTCGACGGCCGTTCCGGAGCCCAGCTGCGTTTGTCCGTTGATCGTCACCTGCAGTCGCACACTGGCTTCCGCCGGGTTCCGCACGGGAAGTCCGCCGGTCGGCGCGGGGACGTCATCGCCCACATTGCCGCGAACGACCTCAGGCGATGTGGGTGCGGATGCCTGTCGACCTCGCCCGAGAAGTTTATCAAACAGGCTTGGTGTCGGGCCGTCCTGCAACTTGCTGGCGGGTTGGGTCGTCCGCGACGGTTCATCCTGGAAGACGGCCACCGGCAGCGTGCGGCTCGGCGGCGTCGACTCTCCGGGACGGCCCGGCGTGTCCGATGTCACAGGTGTTTGCGGCGTCGCCTCCGCAGCAGCCGTTCTTTGCGGCTGTGATCGAGGCCGCGACTCCTGTGCAGGCGTGGTGACCGGAGGATCGACCGGTATCTGACCGAGCATGTCGAGCAGTTCGGATTCCGCAACTGCGCCCACCACGCGCCGCACTTCGCGCCCATCAACAACGAGCACAAACGTGGGGATATTCGTGATTCCGAACCGATCGGCCAATGCGCGATTCGCATTCACGTCGACGTTGCGAATCGGATAACCGGCGCGTTCCAGCCTGGAGACAATGGGCGCCATCCGCTGACACGGAGGGCAACTGGTCGAACTGAAGTCCAGCACTTCGCCGCGAGGTTGTCCGGAGAGCGCGGCCATCGAGAGGATGGCGGCCGGAATGGCGGACGTAATCATGAGCGACTCCGTTCGATCGCGCAGGGCAGGCCAGTAAGACTGACCGTCCCGCGGGCATCCTTGCCGTGAGGAGGTGGTCGTAATGATTGGCCGACCGGACGCCGCAAGCGGCGACCAGCCGTATCAGGAGTGGAGCGACGGGACTGGAATGCGATCTTGATAACCGTGATCCGTCGTCGGGATGGGACGCCGGGGGTGACGGATCGTGGTGAGAAGGGAACGCGAAGCCTGTTTTTGAAGATCAGGAGGCAGCATGCGGGTCTCGTGGCCGATCAATGTCGTTCTTACAACCGAATTCTGGTAACCGTTACAATCCGAGGCGTCTTGAGTGACGGCTGCCTTCCGAGAAGTTCAGCGGGTTTTTCAGAGACTTAACGGGTTTTGGTGTCCTGACCCGCGAAAATCGATCTGAGGCCCGCAGATCTCGCGAATCGTCCGGTGAAAAGAGCACGTCCCATGCCAATTGAGTGCGGGACATCGAAACTCGCCGTTGTCGTGCCACGGGGGCGCCGTCTCAAGAGGAGCTTCACACATTCTTCACACGCCACCTGCGGCTAACTGGCAGGCGGCTCTCATGTCCTCGAACGTTGAACGGACACACCCCACGGTCGGTTCGTTGCTGTTGGCCTGTGGCAATGTCGCCTGCCGACGTGTTACAGTACAAGTCCCACAAGCGCCCGCCGTTGTCCGCATGTCCTTCCCCCCTGAAGATCAAGATGCGTTCTCCTTCCCTTCTGTTGTCTGCGGTCTTTCTGGCGTCACTGGCCGCTGTCGTCAACGCCGGCGATCCTGTTCGACAACTGCAAAGCGACGCCATTGAGGCGAATCGTTCCGACATCGCCCATTGGGGATTCGATCCCGAGGATTACACGCAGTGGAAGAGCCATTCCCTGCGATTGATCCCGGTCTACACGTTCGGCACGAAGGGCGCAGGCGGAGCCGTCGAACTCGGTTCCTATACGGGCGAGAACAGTCCGTATCGCAATTCCGAGTCGTTGATGCGTCTCTATGGCTATCTGCCCGAGAACACGCTCAATACGGAAGCCGATTACTGCGATCAGACGAACATTGGCGATATCCAGCTCGCGGCGCTGGAAGCCGGGAAGAAGTACATCTTCCTCGTGGTGTTCGACGGAATGGACTGGCAGACGACGCAGGCAGCCTCCATCTACCACTCGGGGGCCGTCCAT
>JAHBXU010001100.1 GCA_019636315.1 Planctomycetaceae bacterium
ATCTCGAGATGACGCGTGTCCGACCACGATGCTTCCCTGGTGCACCGACAGCAAAACTCCTGCGTGGGGACGACGCAGCGTGACACCGGGGGCGGGGACCATCGCACGGCCAGAATGAGTCAAACGTGAGCACTGCAGTCGTCAAGAACAGAGATCCCTTTGCGGAATATCGTGCCGCGGCATCGGTGTTCGACGAGCTTCGCACACCCGCCGGCATCACACATTCCCACTGGCAACGCTTTGCGCGGGTGTTCGGCAGCCAGACACCCATCGGCCTGGAGCGACGCAGCCGCCATGCCGAGCGGCTCATTAGCGAAAACGGCACAACCTACAACATTTTCGGCAGCGCCGAGGGCCAGAATCGCCCCTGGGAAGTTGATCTGTTGCCGTTGATTCTTCCGCAGGAAGAATGGCGGGACTTGAGTGCCGGCGTGGCACAAAGAACCCGGCTGCTAGCGCTCATTCTGGCGGACATTTATGGTCCTCAGGAACTGCTCAAGGATCGCCAGTTGCCGCCGGAAGTCGTCTTCGGACATCCGGATTATCAGCGACCGTTCTGCGGACTGCCGCTGCGGGTGGAGGACCGCATCGTTTTGAGCGGGACGGAATTGGCGCGCGCGTCGGACGGACGCTGGTGGGTGATGGCCGATCGGACCGAGGCTCCCGCCGGCGCGGGTTACGCCCTGGAGAATCGGATCGTCATTTCCAGCACCTGGCCGCAGTTGATCCAGGACTGTCGCGTCCAGCGACTGGCGCCGTTTTTCATGCGCCTGCAGGAAACGCTGGCGGAGCTCTCTTCACGCTCGACCGAGAACCCGCGCATCGTGCTGCTGACCGAAGGTCCGTCGAATCCTTATTACTTCGAGGACATCTATCTGTCGCGTTACCTGGGATACATGCTCGTCGAGGGGGGCGATCTGGCGGTTCGCAGCGACCGCGTGTTCATCAAGACGCTCGACGGCCTGTTGCCCGTCGACGTCATCTTCAGCCGGATTCGCGAAGCCGCACTCGATCCGCTCGAACTGGGCGGCGCGTCCTGTCATGGAACACCCGGACTCCTTCAGGCCATCCGCTGCGGAAATGTCGCGCTGGCGAACGCGCCGGGGTGCGGCTTCGTCGAGTCGCCCGTGTTGATGCCTTTTCTTCCAACATTGTGCCGTCATCTGCTGGGCGAAGAACTGCAATTGCAATCCATCGCCACCTGGTGGTGCGGCGAAGAACAGGAACGGCAGTATGTCCTGGAACACCTCGAAGAACTTGTCATCAAACCCGCCTTCGAGCATAGCGGGAGCGAGGAGATTTACGGCAACGCGCTGACGGCAGAACAGCGGAATCAGTTGAAGGCGAAGATTCGAGAGCGTCCGGCGGAGTTCGTCGCGCAGGAATGGATTGCCCGGTCGTCGGCGCCGATCTGGAAGAATCAATCCCTGCAGACGGGCTATATGGCGTTGCGGACCTTTACCGTGTCGTCCCATGGACGGTACGAGGTGATGCCGGGAGCGCTGGTCCGTGTCGCATCCTCCTCCGGCCCCATGCAGCTGTCGATTTCGGCGGGGGACGGCAGCAAGGACTTATGGGTTCTTTCGGCCGGACCAGTCGAGAAAGTGACGTTGCTGCCGTCACCCGATGCCCCTTTGGAATTGCGTCGAAGTTCCGCGCAGCTCCCCAGTCG
>JAHBXU010001101.1 GCA_019636315.1 Planctomycetaceae bacterium
CCACCCGGTCTGCAGAGCGCGTCGATTGCGAAGTGTCGTATGGCGGCGACGTTGCTGTTGCTGATTTCTGTTGTGACGTCGGCGTTTGATTCGGCAGGCGTCAATCGAATGAAGTTTGTCTGCTTCTCCGATGTTCGACATGATCGCGGCGGCACTGGGGAGGACCAGGAGGGGACTCTGAGGAAAAGCCAGGGGTTGACATTTTTCCAATCCGGCGGACGATAGACGTCGAAGGGGCAACGGTCAAAATCGCCTCTGGCAGCCAGAACGTCTGTCGTCGTGGCAAGCCGGCCGCTTCGGCTCCGAGACATCCGAGCGAACCATTCGACCGGCAGAACTGTCTTACCAATCAGTCCATCAACCCATCCGCAAACCAGCGCAAGATCCCGCATGACGCAAACGGCTCAAGCACCTCGTGCCGATTCAGCCCATCACGTTTCTCGTTCCAGCCTCTCTGACGCAATCAAGGCTGCTCAGGTTTGCGACGCCTATCGCGGGCAGGACACGGTTGTCCTGGATCTGACCAGCATCACGCCCATCTGCGACTATTTCGTGATCACGACGGCGACCAATCGCCGTCAATTGCACGCGATCGCCGACGAGGTCCATCGGATGCTCAAAGCGTCAGGCTCGCGAAGAATGGGGCGGGAAGGATACGACGCCAGCAATTGGGTAGTGCAGGACTACGGCGATGTGGTGCTGCACGTGTTCGCCCCGGAAACCCGCGCTCTGTACGACCTGGAGAACCTCTGGGGCGACGCCGTGCAGGTCGACTGGCAGGCGGATGCCGATTCCTGAATCCCGATCGCGTGGGGACGACGTCACATCCCGCGGGGTGTGAGTCAACCCGGAGATGTCTCGCAACTGACGCAGTCGTCCTGTTGCTGGGTGGACGACATCAGCCAGGGGTCTTGTGGAGCGCTTCCTGAGCCGCGCTGCGGACTTCGTCATCGCGATCACGGAGCCCAGCTTGGAGGGCTGCTCGCGCCGCTTCCTGCGTCGGCGCGATTTCACCCAGCGCGACGGCCGCCAGCCGGCGGAGCCCCGGACGCTCATCGCGGCCCAGAATTTCAATGAGCGTTGGCACGCTCCACAAGGGCCGCGGTTGCAGATGCGTCAGCCGATCAACGACGCCGCCGTCCCCCTGCCGAATGGCTCGCTGCAACGTCTGTTGAGCCTTGGTGTGATTCGCATCGATTTGCAGTAGCGCGAAGGCCGCCGTATTACGGACCGCCAGTTCACTGTCTGAGAGCTGGCGATTCAGAATTTCGACGACGTTTTCTCGTAGCTCCTGGTCATCGGGGAGCGCCGTCGCGATGTTGCCGAGCGCCAGCCCGCAGAGTCGACGGACGTCCGGATGGAGATCTTCGCTGAGTTTCCTCAGCACGGGAACTGCGGGTTGGGCCTCCGCACCCAGGTCGGCGATGGACCGCAGTGCCGTTCGCCGCTCGTCGTTGTTGGACGACTGCGCCGCCTCCAGAAGCCCCTCCAGGCGTGTGGGGCCGCACCCCCCGAGGGCCATAAGGCCCATCAGCATCAGACATCGCACCATGCGAGTACCGAGCTGATTTCGATGTCGGATCGTGCTCGACGAATTGTCCGTCTCGATCAAGCGCGTCACGTCAGGGGGCCTCGGGAACGAGTTACGGAAATGATCGGGCGGTCAG
>JAHBXU010001102.1 GCA_019636315.1 Planctomycetaceae bacterium
CGTTCCCAGCGATCGCCGGTTGAGATTGAACAGATGCAGAAAGTCGTGCAGCGTGCAGTTCTCAAACGTCAGCGTCCCGTCCATATACGCTTCACCGAGGCCCAGGTCGGGATTCCAGAAAAGCTTGTTGGCGACGGACGCATCATGGAGCCGGAATGTGACCACCGGTCCCGGTGTGCCGCCAAAGACGTGTCGACGGCCGCGCACGTCAATGACCTGAAGAGTGCCGGTCCGGACAAACCGCTTGAGCAAATGCGACAGCAAGAGCATGCCGACTCCTCCCTGGTTGGCGGCTGAGCGCGGGAACCCTATCGGGTGCGACCGATTGTGTCAATCTGAGCCGCGCCGGAGAGCGACGGATCCTGATCGTCCCGAGGTCCGCAGACCGACGGGATGACAAACGCGAGTTGTGCTGGGTCTGATACGCACCCTCGAAGTCGGCTGGAGCAGACGTGCCAGACGGCCTGGCGCCCGGTTATCACATTCCGAACGAACGATCTGGCTGGCCGAGAGCACCACAGGCTGACATCAGGCGATGCCATTCCCAGTCATGAGGTGCACGATTGGCTCGCGCCACACCGTGTCCATCGTCCGATCATCGCTCACGGATCGCAAGCTGCGACTGTTCGGGAGACAGGCGGACTATTGAACGTGCACAACTTCGATCGGGACGCGGCAGGTGAGATCGAACAGGTCGGATCGGCGGTCGTAAAGCGGGCGGACGCTGCCGAGTTTTCGTTGTTCTTCAAGCGTGCCAAGGTCCAGCTCGGCGATGACGACCGTCTCACAGTTGGGGTCGGCTTCCGCGGCAATGCCGTCCTTCGGAAAGGCAACGTCACAGGGGGTGCAGACCGCTGTCTGGCCGTAGTTCACGAGAAAACTGCGCACTTGCGGCAGGTTGCCGACGCAACCGGAGAGCACGACGTAGATCATGTTTTCGACCGCCCGTGCCTGCGCACAATAACGCACGCGGTAGTACGATTTGCGTTCGTCGGTGGCGAAGGGGACAAACAGCACTTCCGCTCCATGAAGCGTGAGTAAGCGGCAGTATTCCGGAAACTCAATGTCGTAGCAGATTGGAATTGCAATTCGAGCCAGCGGGGTTTGAAACAGCTTGATCGATTGTCCCGGCTGAATGCCCCAATGGCGGCGTTCGCCCGGCGTTACGTGAATTTTCTCTTGTGTGTGGACGCCGCCGGATGGCGTGAAGAGATGGGCCGTATTGCGCAGTTCAGACCCCACCGCCACAGGATGTGAGCCCGCGATGAGGTAAAGGCCGTTCTCACGGGCGAGTCGCTGAAACAGCTCCAGGTACTGCTCGTACATCCCCGCCAGGGCGCGAACCGCTTCAATCGTCTCCAGCTGCGGGTCCAGCATGCTGAAGAGCTGCGCCGTCACCAGTTCGGGAAGGATCAGGAAATGGCAGTGGTACTCGTTCGCCGTGACCGCGAAGAACTCCACCTGATTTGAGAACTCATCCCAGGAGCGAATCGCGCGCATCTCATACTGAGCGGCACAGACACGGATCTTGCGGACTGGTCGTCGGATGGGGGAACCGGCGATTTTGCGTTTCGCCGAGTTAAACCTGGGATTAGGCATCTCGAGCAGCGTTGCATAGTTCAGACTCGCTCGATCTGTGAGATACCCGAGGTGGACGCCGCGCACCT
>JAHBXU010001103.1 GCA_019636315.1 Planctomycetaceae bacterium
CCGTCGACGAACAAGACTTGTGCCATCGTGAGCGAGGTGCGACCGATCCGCTCGCAGCGCGTGCCGATCACGACGGTCCCCGGCCAGCGCATTTCGCCGAGGAAGTCGATCTCGAACCGCACGATGACGAATTGGGCGTCGATCGACAGCGGCACGCGGCGCGGATCGTGAAGCAACTCCATGCGCGCGTTCTGGCAGCAGACGGCGAACACGGCATTGGAGATGTGTCCGTTGCAATCCGTATCGGCAAAACGGAGCTTCTCTGCCGTGCGGATCGGATAGTCCATCAGGTGCGGGTGCTGCCGGACTGGTGCTGACCATGCCATGTCGGTGTTCAGCGGATTGGACGTGGTCATGGGCTCAGGCTCCCTCCGGCTTGTCACGGCGCCAGACCAGGCGGACGACGTTGTCGTCTGTGGCTTCGAGGAGAATCGCCCATATCGGCTGTGGCCATGACGGATCGTCGATCCGCACGCGCAGGTAGGTCTGCTCGGTGCCCTGTCTTGTCTTGCGCCAGGCGGCGCCGATCTCGGTATTGCCGTGGACGATACGGAAGTCCGGCGCGCTGTCCGTCTCCTTGCGGTCGTTGGCGAGGAATCTTATCGGCGCGTTCGTGCTGAGTGTGTGGATGATGCCGGCGTAGCCGTTGTTGACGGCTGAGAAGGTTCCGATGACGGGCATGCTCTGCGTTCTCCTTGGTCAGTTGGCGGTGATTGGTGCGGCGGCGCGGTAGGGGCGCAGGACGATGTCCTTGTGGACGATGACGCGAAGCGGCCAGCCGGGGCGCACGGTGATCGTCGGCTGGACGTTGAGATGACGCTCGATGAGACGCTGGCCGGCGCGGTTGGTGGTTGATTGTGTCGAGAGCTGCAACGCTCGAATGAGATCGCTGTCACCAGAGCCGCTGAACACAAGCTCGCTGCCGACGCCGAGAACGGTCGCGAGCGCGACTCCCTTCAGGAGTTGCCAGGTATGGAGGTCGACCTCATCGGCGAGGCCGGCATATCCGCCGGCATCCGTGGCCGGAAGGTTGTCGATGACGACGGAGGAGCCGTCCGGCATGATGATGCGTTGCCAGACGACGAGCGCGCGCTCTTGGCCGAACGCGACGACATTGTCGTATTTTCCGATCAGCCGCGAGCCCTGTGGGATCAGCAGAAATCGGCCCGAGACGGAATCGGAAATGTTCTCCGTCACCTGGGCGATGACGAAGCCCGGCAGATCGGAGTTGAGGCCGGTCACGAGGCTTGCCGCAATGACGGTCCCGGCCATCAACTGATACGGCGAGGCCGGTGTCTGCAGGCCATGCGGATTGTAGATCTCCTTCTCGGGACCGGAGCGCAGGAACGTCAGCTTGCGCAGGCTCTCCGTCGCGTCCGTGCCGGTGGGCTCGAGGTTGCCTGCAGCGAGCGCGCGGGCCTGGTCCGCCGCGCGCAAGGCGGTCAGCGCACCAGAGTCACCGTCGCCCGGAGCCGCACCCGATTGAGGCCCTTGTTCGCGACGAGCAGCGTTCTCCTTCGGCGGTGCCTTTAATTGAAGACGGAAAAAGACCTGGGATTCTCGTGCCTGTCCCGCCATGCGGGCAAGCCGAGCGCGTTCCATCTGTTCAGTCTGGTCGATGGGATCGCCGCCAACCTCGGTCAGTTGAGGG
>JAHBXU010001104.1 GCA_019636315.1 Planctomycetaceae bacterium
GCGTCCCATTCGCGGCACGGTGCGGCCGCCCGGCTCAAAGAGCCTCACCAACCGGGCGTTGATCGTCGCTGCGCTTGCGAAAGGGGGCTCACTTCTTACGGGCGCCCTCGACAGTCGCGATACGCAGGTCATGATCGACAGCCTGTCGCGGCTCGGCATCGCTGTTGAAACAGCAAACGCCGGCTCACAATTGGCTGTGGCCGGAGCGAGCGGCCGCATTCCGGCCCCGTCCGCCGACTTGTGGCTCGAAAACAGCGGAACCAGCATTCGATTCCTGACCGCCCTGTGCACGCTGGGACAGGGTCGCTACCGGCTCGACGGGAACGACCGCATGCGGGAGCGGCCGATCGGCGACCTCGTCCGAACACTGACCACGCTCGGCGCTGACGTCGCCTGCGAATCGCGCGAAGATTGTCCGCCGGTGATCGTGACGGCAACCGGTCTGGCGGGGGGCTCCGCTCGCGTTCACGGGAACATCTCCAGCCAGTATCTGAGCGCCGTGCTGATGGCGGCTCCGTGCGCCCTGACGCCGGTACGAATCGAAGTTGATGGAACGCTCGTCTCGCGACCCTATGTCGATATGACGCTCGCTGTGATGCGGGCGTTCGGAGTTGAAGTCCGCGAGCCTGCACCCAATGTGTTTGATATTCCACGCCAGGCGTACCGGGGGCGCGAGTATGACATCGAGCCCGATGCGTCGGCGGCAAGCTACTTCTTCGCCGCCGCCGCGATTACCGGCGGGACCGTACGGGTTGACGGCCTGTCACGCTATGCGCTTCAGGGGGACATTGCTTTCGTCGACGTACTCGCCCGAATGGGCTGCACCGTCGAATGGGAACCAAACGCGGTGACCGTTTCAGGAGGGGCTCTGAGAGGCATCGACGTCGATATGAATGCCATCAGCGATACGGCCCAGACATTGGCGGTCGTCGCCGCGTTCGCCGAAGGCCCGACCCGCATCCGCAATGTAGCCCATATGCGGCACAAAGAGACCGATCGCGTTCATGCGGTTGTGACCGAACTGCGACGACTGGGGCTGGCAGTGGAGGAATACGACGATGGGATGACCATTGTCCCCGGTTCGCTCCAGCCGGCGACGATTCAGACTTACGACGACCACCGCATGGCAATGAGTTTCGCACTCGCCGGCCTCAGACAAGCAGGCATCCGGATCGCGGATCCGGAATGCACGGCGAAGACGTATCCCCTGTTCTTCGATGACCTGTCGCGACTTTGTGAGGCGAACGGATGAGGTCGCCGCACAAAAAATCCGCCGGTCGAAAGCGAAGTAAGACTTCCACTCCAACGACATCGACCGGTCGGCGACTGGCGTTCGATGTGCTGACCGCCTGGCAGCAGCGAGGCGTGTTCGCCAATCGCATGCTGGAGGATTTAAGCCGGGCTCGGCGAGTCGGCCCGGATGAAAGGACGCTGGCGATGGAATTGTCGTACGGCGTCATTCGTCGGCAGGCGACGTGCGACGCCGTGCTCAAGGCCTATGTCGACCGACCTCAGAACGCGATTGAGTCCGGCCTCTGGACACTGCTGCGGCTCGGCGCGTATCAACTCGTCCTGATGGACGGCATCCCCGCACACGCGGCTGTGAACGAGACCGTCGAGATCGCGCGGCAACTGCATCATCCGG
>JAHBXU010001105.1 GCA_019636315.1 Planctomycetaceae bacterium
TGCTTCGACCGGTGACGTGGTGTTGACGCCCGAACGGTCGGCCGCCTGATTTGGGACGACTGGTTTCTTTGCGATTTCCGCGAACGGTGCAGCAATTGTTGCCGCAGCGACCTCCTTCGGTGCAGCCACAGCATCGTTGCCTGGAGACGATGGATCAGAAATCAGCCGCTCGACTGGCTCCGGCAAGGCAGGCAACGCCTCGATCAGTTCGGCGTTCGGCCCATTCGGTTCGGGTGACAATGATGCGTCAGTCACCGCAGACTGATTGTGTCGCGTTAGATCGGGTGCGGGTAATTCGTCGAATCTCGGCGCCGTGGGAATGGTGACAAATCGCGCAGCCTTCTCATCCGTCGCCGTGTGAGCAACGGTGTCGCTCAATAAAGACGCGCGGTCCAAACTCTCACCATCGAATTCCTGTTGGGGAACATCAGCCAATTGCTGGATCACCTGACGGAGACCAAATTCCGTGGCGGCGCGAGCACTGTCTCCCTGAAAGTTCAGCTCCTGGGAGATGGACTCCTCAGATCCGTCGGACGCCACGTTCGGGCAGGCGTGTAAGTTCTCGAGAAGTCCCACCGGTGCAGTTTCCAGGAGCGGCGCTACGACGACGCTGAACAACAGGACGTCTGTTGAGTGGTCGCGGTCCTCTGGGGATGTCCTGGGCGGTGATCGATCGTCCCGGTCGATTCGCTCGCGCGTTCGCTGAGTTGTTTGCTGATCGGGGGCCCGTGCCGCGGCCGATGCCGCGTCAGCCTGGGGCGAGGTCCGTTTTGCGTCGGCATCAATCAATCGACGAAAGGCTTGTCGATCGTCGTTGGACGCCTTTCGCTCTTGCGGCTGCCGCGGATGGCTGGGGCCTTCTGCAAGAGTCGCGGAGCGTGGCGACGTCGTCTGCGGCAGCGCCGTCTCTGCGGGAGCCGGGGCGATGATCAGGTTGAGGTTCGCGGACACAGGCGCACGTCATCGCGAGAGCAGGGCGGGAATTCGACACGGCTCCCGGCGAGCGACAGCACGTGGAATGCCAATCGCATGTCCAACTCGTCAGATCTCTGCGGAACGCGCTGCGAAACGCCTGTCACTGCGATCTTTATGACGGGCCGGCATAATTTGCATGACGTGCAATGCCGTCGCCTCGAGAGAAAGAAAGGAACCGTGGGAGGAAAGTCCTTCCGCCCAGAGGATCGGACTCCATCACCCGGGCCAGGCCGTTCTGCCGAACGACTCCGGCAACGCCGGGTACACCGTCAGTTTTCGCACGAAGGCTGCGGGGATCGGTGAACCTCGATCGCCACGGGTCCGGCCAGTCTCCTCTCAATTCGATCAGTTGAACGGAAAGCACTGGCAGGACGAGTGGCGCCCGGCGAGTTTCACCAACGAATTACCCGACCGCAAGCGTCATCTCGGGCATGCCCAGATCAATCGGAGGGATCTCGCCGGATTGCTCGAGCTGAACCGCTTGATCGCGGATCGCGCGGAAGGAATCGCGGAGTTGTGTGAGGATGCTTCCGGCCGCTGACCATTCCGCTTCCCCGTTGGCGGCGACGCGGGACAAACAGAATCCGAGCAGTCGCTGGACGTTCCGGGGCAGGTCGCCGTTCTCGGCATCGACGCCGTCCATCAATTCAGCGATTAA
>JAHBXU010001106.1 GCA_019636315.1 Planctomycetaceae bacterium
GAATTGCGGTCACGCTCCGCACCCAACTGGAACCACTACCGCATCACCTGCCAGGACGGAAACATCTCTCTCGCCGTCAACGGCAAAGTCGTGACTCAAGGCAAGGAGTGCAGCCCGCGTCAGGGGTACATCTGCCTGGAGTCTGAAGGCGGGATCGTGCACTACCGGAACATCCGCATCAAGGAACTTCCGGACACTCCCATTGCGGAAGAACACGTTGCCATCGCCGACCGCGGGTACCGGTGTCTGTATCACGGTCTCGATCTCACGGGGTGGACGGTGTCCGGCAGCGAAAGCGGCTGGAAATCGAAAGACTGGATTCTCGCTTACGAAGGCGCGCGCGGGGGGGCTGACGCGGCCATCGCCACGCAGGAGACCTTCGGCGACTTTGGCTTTGTCTTCGACATCAAGTTGAACGAGAAGTCGGGCGCCCCGCGTGTGAAGTTGCGGGGAACACCCGCGACTCAAATCTCCCTCGCTCTGGACGACGACGCGGTGTCCAAACATCTCGCCGGACCCGGCAAATGGAACCGTATCGAGGGGACGCTCAAAGGTGACAAGCTGACGCTCACGGTCAACGGCGAACTCGTGTTTCTGGATCGACGTCGCACCGGCTCCGACGGGCAAGGTCCGCTGACGATCATCCCCGACGGCCCGCTGGAGGTCGCCAATCTCTACGTACGCTCCATCGATCCCTGATCCACCGGAGCCGTCTCGGTCGTCGCTCCAAGCGTCCGTGAGGTCCGCCGCGAAATTCCCTCGCTGACGCTTCGAGCTACAATGGTTGGGGCGTCGTGAGGGGCGCCTTCCGGATGGGATCGTCGCAATCATGCGCGACGGTTGCGACATCTTTTCGATTGAGGTTTTCTGAATGGTTTCGAATGACCTGACCCGCTTCTCATGCCGATCCCAGGAGTCGACATTTCGGCCTGTAAGATCGATCGCTTTGCTGGCGATCTTGCTACTCACTGCTTTGCCGCTGAAGCGGACAGGGGGGCAGGAGAAGCTCGCCCCGGAACTGCCGCAACAATACCGCGACACCGTCGTTCCACTTCTTCGACAGTTCTGTTGGGATTGTCATTCGACCGACGCAAAGGAGGGGGAACTCGATCTGGAACGGTTTGAGACGTTTGACGCCGTGCGCCGTGATGCGTCTGTTTGGCAAAAAGTGGCGGAGATGATTGCCCACGGTGAGATGCCGCCTGAGGATGCTCCGCAATTGTCTCCCGAAGAACGGACCCGCCTCGAAACCTGGGTGCAGGAGTACCTGGATGCCGAGGCGCTCGCCAACGCGGGCGACCCTGGACCCGTCGTACTCCGGCGGCTCAATAACGCCGAGTACACGTACACCGTGCAGGATCTGACCGGTGTGCCATTGCATCCGGCACGCGAGTTTCCCACCGACGGTGCGGCTGGCGAAGGTTTCACCAACACGGGGGCTGCACTCGTCATGTCGCCGTCGCTCGTCACCAAGTATCTTGACGCCGCGAAGGAAATCGCTGGCCACGCGGTACTGCTTCCGGACGGAATTCGCTTCTCTCCGTCAAACATGCGCCGCGACTGGATCGACGAAACGCTCGCCGAAATCCGGGAGATCTACTTCGCGCATACCGGCCGCATCGGCGATGC
>JAHBXU010001107.1 GCA_019636315.1 Planctomycetaceae bacterium
CTGGATAAGGAGCAGGCCCATGTGGTCTGGAAGGTTGCGCCGCTTCCGCCACCCCTTGATTTTCTGGAAGTCGATGACCTTTTCCCGAAGTCCTCCAATCTGCGTGTAGCGGGTTGCGACGACAGGCCCCAATGGGCCAAGTCGGAAGGGTAGCGGTGAATCTCCCGGAATGGTTCGGATGACCCTGGGAAGCGGGGGAACCGCAATCTTGTTTGGAAGGTCGGGGAAGTCCAGACCTTCGACAGCGGAATAAACCGGGATGAGTTCAGGCCGCTGGGAAGGCGTGTAGCACCCGTTGATGCAGGAGGCATCCCCGATGAGTCCATAGCAGTCCACGGCCGCCTGGCTCTCGCTGCAGCGGCAATCGAAGAGCGAACTCATCAGCTCACCTCCACAGCGCACTGCAGGGGGATCGTCTCAGCAACGACTACCGTGCCTCGGCGGACACGACGGCGGCGAACCGCCTCGAAATCATCAAGCCGAACCTGCCCAATGACGTCTCCCATGAGCGTTGTGACGACGATGGGCACGGCCTCGGAACGGACAAGGATTTGGTCGCCCTGCTTCAAGCCAGCGACAATGCCGGCGTCCAAGTGCGACAAGATGAGCAACAGCGGCTCGAGGGGGACGACGTCCACCACGCCACCTCCGCCGCTCGGGGTGGGCAGCTTCGGCGTTCGGATGGGCGGATACTCCGGGTTTTTAGGATTCTTTGGCATGGTTGCAACCTATGTAGGGATCGCCACAGTGGCGAAGGTCAGGTCCCTTTACGCGGTCGCCTTTTGCCGTCCAACCCGCACGCTTGATGGCAAGCGGTGAGTAGAATACAAATGCGTCCGATTCCTAAAAGGGAGTGTCGGGTCGTGGCTTCGGTTCCAGCCGAAGCGAAATGAACAAAGAACGTGGGGGCCCCGTTTGGGGTCCTCTTGTTATGCGGGGTCGTTATCTTCGATTCTCTGCAAAGTAGGGCTTCACCTTGTCCTGCGCGACCAATCGCGCGAATTTTCTCCAATTTCTGGTGTCGTGGCGGATTCGTCCTGCGATGATCGCGGGGTGAACCCTGGCGCGGCGGGCATAGGTCAGGAGATCGTCGGTGTCGATCGTCTCAAGCGCATAGCCGCCTTGAGGGAGGACTCCCGGCGGCACTAAAGCTTCGGCCGCTTCCTCGTCCGCCCTCTGCTCGATGTCGCTGCCGGCTGACGGAATAGAGAAATCGTCGTAGACCATTTCGCAGTCTGGGCTGAGGTCGTTCTTCACGTGAACCAGCTCATGGAGCAGGCTGTGCCAGAAGTTGTCCAGACGGTCATAGCGCAGGGTCAAAGCGATAACGGGCGAACCGTCCGGCATCAGCATCGCCGCACCGTCCAAGTAGGTTCGTTTGAGGTGCTCGACGATGACGAGCCTGATCCCAAGCTGCGCCAAGAACTCCTGGGCTCGGAGCGGCCCTTCTGGGAGGACGCTCAAAGTCGCGACCTGGCGAAGCACCTCCGGAGTGATGGATCCGGGCTCGTAGCGGTTGCGGACCGGCATTGCCGCGGCCTTCGCCAACGCCTGAAGGCACCAGGCCTGAAAGGCATAGCCGTTCATCTTGGCGTTCTGCCGCGCTTCGTCGTTCTTGCGG
>JAHBXU010001108.1 GCA_019636315.1 Planctomycetaceae bacterium
CGGCCTTCGCGGCCAGTTCCCCCGGTCCATGTCTCTGCCGGCAGGCACCGGCGTGACGGCGCTGCGATTTGAGTTCGACTACGGCGACTCGATGGCGACTTCGCTGGACGGTCCCCTGTGGGTCCGGCTCCCTGTCCATTTCGGCCGGGTCACCGTGCTGGGTCTCGATCTGGGATCCCCCCCGTTGAGCAGCTGGGACACGCTTCCCCAGTTGTGTTTGAATTTGGCCGGCTTCGATGCCGGGCCGGCCCAACGTCGGACGACTCAGCGATCGACACAACTCTCGCGGACCGGGATCTCGGATTTGTCGACCCAACTCGCAACGGCCGTCGACCAGTATCCGCGGCAAGAGGGCGATCGCGTCGTCTCCACCACAGCCTCGAGCTGGCGAACGATGGGCTGGACAATCGCCTATCTGCTGATGATCGGGCCGCTCGATTACCTCATCGTGCATCGGCTGTTGCGCCGCCCGCAACTCACCTGGGTGACGTTCCCGCTCATGGTGCTGGCGACAGCCACACTGGCCGGATTCACGGCGCAAAGAAATCACCCGCCCGGCATGACGTCGAACCAGGTCTGCCTGTTCGATGTCGATGAATCGAGCGGCGGCGCCCGCACCATTCTGTGGTCCTCTTTCGTCAGTCCGGAAACGCGACGGTACGCGGTGGACGCCGCATTCTCTCCGCTGCACGCAGACTCACATCCGGTCGCAAACGATCAAGAGCCGTCGTCGTCATTCGTCTCATGGACCGGCATCCCGGAGAACGGCTTTCGCGGCATGTATCGCGCCGGAGGACTCGACCTGGCAAGGCCGCGTTATCGGTTCGCGTCACAAATGACGGCCATCGAAGACGTCCCGGTCGGCATCTGGTCGTCGTACAGTACAACGTCCGTTCAACACTCGGTTCTGTCCGATTCCCAGCAGTTCATGAGCAGCAATCTGGAGTGGAGCGGGGGACAGCTCTCCGGCAGCATGACAAATCGATTGAACATCCCCATCGAAGACTGGTTCATCGCTTACGACAATCTCGTCTATTTTCCGCGAGACTCAGGGCTCCGGACAGACAATCTGTCATTCGCGCCGCAGCGGACCGTTGCGATTCCCGACAATGGTCTTGGAGTGCGGACGGCCCGGAGCTTTCTCACGGGAGTCACGAACATTCGCACCAAGGGACACGGCAGTCTCCACGAGTCTGACGCGGCCATTCGCCACGCGTACGATCCCCTGAGCCGCGACTTCGACCGCATCCTCAGGGCCATCTCATTCTATCGGGCCAGCGGAGGCGCCGAATTCACCACGCTGGAGAACGACGCATTGCACCGCCTGGACCTCTCTCCGTTCCTCGCGTTGTCTCGGGCCGTGTTCTTCGGCCGCATTGATCAATTACCGGCGGAACTCCGCGTGGACGGCGAAGCCGTCGACACCGCCGAGTCAGCCGCTTATGTCCGCGTCCTGCTGCCGGTTCGTCATCGCAAATAACCCCCGCTGATCGACTCCTTCGGAACCGTCTCTCCCGGATTCAGTCCTGTGATCGAAACACGCAAACTCACAAAAACGTACGGCCGGCTCATCGCCGCCAACGAAATCAACTTGAAGCTCGAAGAGGGAGATG
>JAHBXU010001109.1 GCA_019636315.1 Planctomycetaceae bacterium
CGGTATAAACAACGGTGTACAGAGCAATTCCTGCGAGCACGCAGGCGAGGCTGGTGCGCGTCGGATGCGCCGTGGAGACCGAATCCATCGCAGGATCTGGGACAGAACGAGCCGACGTCTTCTGACTGAGGCCCCACAAGCCGGCGCCCCATGCAGCGAGAGCGACGGCGCACCACAAATCAATGGTTGCGTCGACAACGGCCGCCGTGCGCTCCCAGGCAAATGTCGTCGCCGTCAGCCAGACAAAAAACCAAAGTCCGATGAGACATGCGCAGCGCCCCGCGTGTGTGCCAGCCGCTGCGAGCGCCGGTCCAATGACGCGATGGCCGCCGAAGATCGTCACGGCGACGCCAATGCCCCACCCTGCGGCCATTGCCACCGCCACCAGTGCTGCGACCGGCCAGAATCCGATCTCCGCAAGCGAAACAGTTGGACCGTCGAGTCGCAGCTGGCCGCCCAGCCACTCCACGACCGCCTGCCATCCCTCGCGACTGATGAACGTTGCAGCCAGGTCGACGCTTTCGAGCAGCGTCTCGACTGTCATTGACGCGCTCCCCCAGCCCACGACCATCCACAGTGCGGCCTGGAGCGCGGGAAGGGAGACAACAGTCGGGCGCGTTTCGGAGGTCATAACACGTTCACGGTCACGCTGGAGACCTTCCCCCTCGCGGGATCGAGAATATGCCTACCAATGGAACTCTCGACGCGGGCGGAACGAGACCTGAAGAATAGCAGATCTCCGTCCGGCATTGGCATCAGTCGTCGACGCATCCGACGACGAGCGTCACGTACTGGCTGGGCCAGCTCCGGTCAATCAACAGTGCGCGTCGCAGCGGAACGCCTTCCAGCGGCTCGCGAAGGAAGTTCAGTTCAAACTCCGGATCCGGCGTGCGGAGATTGACGATCGGCGGCGCCATCTTGCGGCGAAGCACTTCCAGCACCGCGGCAATTTCCGTGCTGGACGAGGCATTACACAGGAAGCCGGTGGCCGATTTAACGGTTGTGGCCGGGATGCGCGAAGCGCGTTGTCCAAACGCCATTTGGATGCCGCGGACTTCGATCCGGTCACCCGTCGTTGTCGCATCTCCGTGCAAATGAATGAGATCGATCTGTTCTGGCGTCAATCCGGCGACGTCCAGCGATCTCGCGATGCTGGCCGCGAGCGCGTCGGCACAAGCGGCCGGGTCGTCGGCAGGGACACCGGTCGCCATGCCAAAGCCGCAGACTTCTCCCAGGATTTTGGCGCCGCGCGCCCGGGCGCGTTCGAGCGTCTCCATCACAAACAATGCGGCTCCTTCACCTACGACAGAACCCGTGCGGTTGACGTCGAATGGTCGATGCACCGTGTGCGGCGGGTCGGTCGACGTCGAGGCGATTCCGACGAAGTGAGTGAAAGCCAATCCTGTCCAGATCAGCCAGCTATCGAAGGCGCCCGCCAGAATCAGATCGGCTTCGTCGTGCGCAAGGGCCCACATGGACTCGCCGATCGCCTGCATTCCCCCGGAACCGAGGGCGAGAAGATTTATGTTGAACCCCTGGAGATCGTGCTCGTGGGCGATGTGGTACACCCCGGCGTTGGCCAATCCTTCCACAATGGTTTGGGGTG
>JAHBXU010000111.1 GCA_019636315.1 Planctomycetaceae bacterium
GAGATCCTGCGGCTGCTGAGAACGAGGCTATGGTAACAATCGCCCGCGGTCCAGGGGACGTCGTGTCCAGCGAGGTCCCTCTCGAAGTCTATTCGTCCCGCCGCTCTTCTGGCCGAGACTCCACATGATTCCCAGGACATTTCGATCAACGAGGTTTGTAACCTGTGTGGCGACCGTCCTGATGGCCGTCGGTGCAGCGCATTCGTTCGCGGACGACGAACCTCAACGGTTCGCCCGGTTCCAGGCCGGCGACGTCGTTGGATATGGCGTTGTGGACGGCGATCAGATTTCGTTGATCGACGGCGACCTGTTCGGTTCGTGGACGAAGACCGGACGTACATTCGCGGTCGAGGAGGTGACCTTGCTGGCGCCGACGCAGCCCACGCAGATCATCGCTCTCGCCGGCAACTACCGCAGTCATCTCGCCGGGGAACAAACGGTAACGACGGTGGTGACCACCACCACAACGACGACGACCGATCTGAAGACGGGCGAGACGAAATCCACGACCACGTCCAGAACGGAACAGCGATCGAGTACTGAGGTGCCGGAACGGTTTCGCATTCCGCAGCCGTTCTTCAAGAGTCCTTCCTGCCTGGTGCCTCATGAGGCAAATATTGTCATTCCGAAGGACGCTGAAACCGTCCATTTCGAAGCAGAGATGGTCCTCGTCATCGGCAAAACCGCGAAGGACGTGTCAAAGGAAGACGCCCTCGAATATGTGTTCGGTGTGACGTGCGGCAACGATGTGAGCGCCCGCGTCTGGCAACAGAACGATGTCCAATGGTGGCGCGCGAAAGGGCATGACACGTTCGGCCCCTGCGGGCCATACATCGTCCGCGGCCTCGACTATGACAATCTCCTTGGACGACTCCGGCTGAACGGCAAGGTCATGCAGGAGGAGGACACCAGCCACTTGATCCACGACGTGCGAACACTCATCAGCTTCATCAGCCGGCATGTCACGCTGCACCCCGGCGATCTGATCTTCACCGGTACATCCGGCCAAACCGCGGCGATTCAACCCGGCGACGTCGTCGAGGTCGAGTATGAAGGGGTCGGCGTCCTGCGGAATCACGTCGTCGCGGAGCAGTGAACTCCGTAGCATCATTGATCTGTTGAGACGCGATGCCAAGCCGAGCGACCGGCCGCGCGGCCACTACGAGCACTCGTCGTTGCCTCATGGCAATACCGGTCAGATGGATTCACAAGTCCGGTAGGGCGCTCAGAGGGAAACGTAGCTGACAACGATGTCGCCTGCGATGTATAATAAGTATAATAAGTAGTCCACGCAGTAGCGGTTTGTCGGAGGGGTCGCTCTCCGATCCTGCCTGTTCCGCTGCCGCCGATATCCTGCCCTTGCGTCCTTCCAGGATGGGCCACAATGCGAATCATTCCAGTCCTGCTGCTCGTCGGAGGAATATTCGGTCAAGCATTCCTGCTTGCCAACAGATCGACGGCCGCCGACCAGCCGCTGACGTTTGAAGCGGACATTCGCCCTATCTTCCGCGCGCATTGTTTCGACTGCCACGGGGCGACGGAGGAACTGAAGGGACGACTCGATCTGCGACTGGTGCGGTTGATGACGCAAGGGGGCGAGAGCGGGCCTGCGATTGCTGTCGGCAAGCCAGCGGAAAGCTATCTCATCGACCGGATGCGGTCAGGCGAGATGCCGCCGGGCGGGCACCGCGTCCCGGACGAGCAGATTGCCGTGATTGAGCAATGGATCGCCGCCGGAGCACCAACCGCGCGACCCGAACCGGAAACCATTGATCCCGGTCTGGGACTCACGGAGGAAGAACGCAGCTTCTGGTCGTTCCAGCCGATTCGCCGGCCGGAAACGCCCGCCGTTGCCGCGGACGCACGCTCCCGCACGGCCATCGATGCTTTCCTTCTCGCCGCGATGCCGCATGGTGTGTCATTCTCTCCGGACGCGGAGCGTTTCACGCTCATCAAACGTGTGTACCTGGACCTGACCGGCCTGCCGCCGACTCCGGAGGAGGTCGAGCAGTGGATGAACGCTGACGCGGACGATTGGTACGAACGTCTGGTCGATGAGCGCCTCGACTCGCTTCAGTATGGAGAAACTTGGGCGCGGCACTGGCTCGACGTCGCAGGGTACGCCGACTCGGAAGGTTACACCGTCGCTGATGCCGAACGAGCCTGGGCCTGGAAGTATCGCGACTGGGTGATTCGCGCGTTCAACGACGACAAGCCATTTGATCGATTTCTGACGGAGCAGTTGGCTGGCGACGAACTGGCGGGGCCGCGTCAGGGGGATCTCACGCCGGAACAGATCGATCTGCTGACAGCGACTGGCTTCCTGCGAATGGCGGCGGACGGTACTGGCAGCGGGGCGGACAACGCGGACGGTCGCAATCAGGTGATGTCGGACACCCTGAAGATCGTCGGCACGTCGCTGCTCGGGTTGAGCGTGCATTGCGCTCAATGCCACGACCATCGTTACGACCCCATTCCGCAAACGGATTACTACGCGCTACGGGCCGTGTTTGAGCCGGCGCTCGACTGGCAGGACTGGAAAGTGCCGGGCCAGCGCGATGTCTCACTCTACACGGCCGCTGAACACCAACGTGCTGCCGAGATCGAAGCGGAAGCGCAGCAGATCGCCGCCGAACGGCAGATCAAGCTGGACGAGTACATGGCGCAGGCGCTGGAGATGGAGCTTCAGAAATATGAAGAACCCCTCCGCACCCAGTTGCACGATGCCTATAAGGCTTCTGCGGACCAACGGACGGACGAGCAGAAGGATCTGCTCGGAAAGCATCCCAGCATCAATATCAATCCGGGCAATCTGTACCAGTACATCGCGGATTCGCAGAAGGAACTTGCGAAGTATGATGAGCAGATCAACACGGTCCGCACGAAGAAGCCCCCGCACGAATTCGTCCGGGCGCTCGTCGAGCCGGACAACCACGTCCGTGAGACATTTCTTTTCCATCGAGGCGACCATCAGCAGCCGAAACAGAAGGTGGCGCCCGGCGGGCTGACCGTCGCCGCACCCGAAGGGGAACGACCAGAGTTCGCCGCCGATGACGAATCGCTGCCAACGACGGGGCGCAGGCTGGCGTTGGCCCGCTGGCTGACGAGCGACGACAATCCGCTCTTCGCCCGCGTCATTGTGAATCGCGTCTGGATGCATCACTTCGGCAAGGGCCTGGTCGAGACGCCGGCCGATTTCGGGAAGCTCGGCACGCGTCCCACACACCCGCAACTGCTCGATTGGCTGGCGGCCGAGTTCCGGGAGAACGGCTGGTCGCTGAAGAAGCTGCACCGCCTCATTCTGCTCTCAACCGTCTACCGTCAGGCGGGACCCACAGGGCAGACCGATGGACCGCCGCATATCTATGCCTCGAAGCCGTTGATCCGGCTGGAGGCAGAGGTCATCCGCGATCGGACGCTGGCTGCCTCAGGTGCCTTGCGTGGCGATTTGTTCGGACCGCCTGTGGCCATTCAGGAAGACGACGCCGGGCAGATTGTGGTGACGGACGATTCGCGGCGGAGTCTCTACGTCAAGGCGCGCAGGAGCCAGCCGGTCGCCATGCTGCAGGCGTTTGACGCACCCGTGATGGAGACCAACTGCGAATCGCGCCCGGTGTCGACGGTGGCGACCCAGGCCCTCATGCTGATGAACAGCGACTTCGCGCTGACCCAGGCAACCAGGCTCGCAGTGCGTGCGGCTGCTGAAGCGGATCAGATCGATGCCGCTTCACTGGCTTCACTCCCAATGATTCCCACTCCGCCTCAGAGTGCATGGCAGATTGGCTATGGTTCGTTCGATGAAACCGCGCGGCGAACAGGCTCGTTTGTGCTCCTGCCGCATTGGACGGGCAGTGCGTGGCAGGGGGGAGCGGAGTTGCCGGACGCACAGCTCGGTTGGGTCACGGTGCACGCCAATGGCGGTCATCCGGGCAATACGCGGGAGTTCAGCGCGATCCGTCGTTGGGTGGCGCCGATGGATGGCGCCGCGTCGGTGAGCGGCACGCTGCAGCACGGCAGTGAACACGGCAACGGCGTAAGAGGTTTGATCGTTTCCAGTCGCGCGGGCGTGATTGGCGAATGGACCGTGCACAACGGGCAGGCGGAGACGACCACATCGCCCGTCGAGATTGCCGCTGGAGACACCATTGACTTCATCGCCGATAACAACGGCGACGTGACGTCCGACAGCTTTGCCTGGACGGTGACTGTGTCTGTTGGTTCGGCCGCGGGCGGTGTGCAGGAATTTTCGTCCGCCGCTCAGTTCAGTGGTCCGCCGCCGTCGTATGACGCACTGCCGGCCCAGGTCGTGCGCGCCTGGAAACTGGCCTTGTGCCGCGCTCCCTCCGAAGACGAACTGCGGCTCGCTGTGGGCTTCCTCGCACAACAAATCGGCTACCTGCACGCCCATCGCGACCAATTGCCCAAAGAGACGTCGCCCGAACGCCAGGCAATGGCCAACCTGTGTCAGACGCTCCTGACGTGTAACGAATTTTTGTACGTGGAATGACGAACACACGACAGCCTGTTGAGCCGCGAGGCAAAGCCGAGCGCTCGGCGGCGCGACCATCACCAGCGCTCGCCGTTAGCGCGCGGCTAGACGGCGCGGATCGCCATAACAATCGATTGCCACTTGAGGAATCCATCGCATGACCCTCACCAGACGCGAGTTTCTCAATCAGAATGCGATGGGCGTTGGCGCGGTCGCGCTGGCGTGGCTGCTCCAGCAGGAGAACCTGCTGGCGACGCCGAAGAACCTTCCCAAGGAGAAGCCGCACTTCGATCTGAGGCCCAAGGATCCGCACTTTCCGCCCCAGGCGCGGGCCATGATCTCGCTGTTCCAGCACGGCGGTCCTTCACACATGGACCTGACCGATCCCAAGCCGGAGCTGACAAAGTACAACGGCACCGACTACGCCGGCGACATCGAATACAGCTTCGTCAATGCGGCCAGCAAGAAGCTCCTCGGCTCGCCGTTCAAGTTCCACAAGCACGGCCAATGCGGCATGGAGCTGTCGGAACTGCTTCCCTACACGGCTGATATCGTCGACGATATTTGCCTCATCCGCAGCATGCATACGGGCGCCAACGGACACGAGGTGTCGATCCGCTACTTCCACGGCGGCATTCCGGGCGTGCTCGGCCGCCCCCATCTGGCGTCGTGGCTACTGTATGGACTCGGATCGGAGACGCAGGATCTTCCGGCCTACATGGTGCTCACCGATCCCGGAGGACACCCCGTTGATGGGACGAACAACTGGTCGAACGGATTTATGCCGGCGCTGTTCCAGGGGACTGTGCTGCGGCCCAAGGATCCCCGCATTCTGAATCTCGATGCCCCGTCTCATCTGCGAGGCACCTTGCAGGAGCAGAATCTCGAACTGCTGCAAACACTCAATCGTCAGCACCTCGACCGATATCCGGGTCAGTCCGATCTTGAAGCCCGCATTGCCAGTTACGAGCTCGCTGCACGGATGCAAACCGCCGCCCGCGAAGCGCTCGACATCTCCGGCGAGACGCAGGCCACGCAGCAGATGTACGGCATCGATGAGGAAGAGACCCGCGATTACGGCACGCGTTGTCTGATTGCGCGGCGGCTGGTGGAGCGGGGCGTGCGCTTCGTGCAGCTCTTCCTCGGCGGTCAGCCCTGGGACAATCACGGCAACATCAAGGAGTCGCTGCCCGGCGTCTGCCGCCGCACCGACAAACCCTCGGCCGCGCTCGTCAAGGATCTCAAACAGCGCGGGTTGCTCGATTCCACCATCGTGCATTGGGGGGGCGAAATCGGACGTCTGCCGGTGGTCCAGGGGGACGGGGATCTCAGCAAGGCGGGCCGCGACCACAACGGCCAGGGGTTCAGCATCTGGCTCGCCGGCGGCGGAATCAAGCCAGGCATGACCTACGGCAACACCGACGAGTTCGGCCACCGGGCCGTGGAGAACGTCGTCACCCCCAACGACTACCAGGCCACGCTGCTCCGCCAGTTCGGCCTCGACTGGCAGAAGCTGGTGTACCACCACAATACGCAGGAACAGATCATCACCAGCGGCCGCCCGGCACGCGTCGTGGGCGAAATTCTCGCGTCGCCGCCGGTGGAGACGGCGTGAGGCGAGGCGGTCTCGCTACGGCTTGAACGGATTGACGACCTGGAGCATGGTAGCTTGGTAGGTCAGGCACTCCGTGCCTGACTTTCGGGGCGGCGATTGATCGTTTGCGGTCATGCCGCACTATCGTCGCGGAAAGGTTCCTGGTGGTACGTTGCTTTTCACGGCGGTGACGTATCTTCCGCGGCCAATCGTTGGCGACCCCAACGTCGGTGTCAGGCACAGGGGTGCCTGACCTACTTGACTCCCAACTGCCGACGAAATCAGACCATGAGCCTCGCGGATCGTTGGGCAGCCAGAAGCCATACGCCGTGATGATCAAGTGGTAGCCTTGCACCATGTTGCGCGCTCCCGTTGGTCGCGGCTAAACGCGGAACCATTAAACATCAAGCGGCTAAACTTCTTTCGCGTTGATCCAGCTCATCATGCTGCGGAGTTCGCGGCCGACTTTTTCGATGAGGTGGCTGCGTTCGCGGCGGCGGGAGGCCTGGAAGGCCGCCTGATTGGCTTTGTTTTCCAGAATCCATTCCTTCGCGAACTGGCCGGACTGCACCTCGTCGAGGATCTTCTTCATCTCCTGTTTGGTCTGTTCGGTGACGATGCGGGGGCCGCGGGTGTAGTCGCCGAATTCGGCCGTATTGGAGACCGAGTAGCGCATGTAGTTGAGGCCGCCCTGGTAGAACAGGTCGACGATCAGCTTGAGTTCGTGCATGCACTCGAAGTAGGCCATTTCCGGCTGATAGCCGGCTTCGACGAGCGTCTCGAAGGCCGCCTTGACGAGGGCGCTGACGCCGCCGCAGAGGACGACCTGCTCACCGAACAGGTCGGTCTCCGTCTCCTCGGCGAAGGTGGTTTCAATCACGCCGCCGCGCGTGCCCCCGATGCCTTTCGCATAGGCGAGAGCCAGTTGTCGGGACGTTTCGGAGGCTCCTTCGCCCATCGCGATGAGCGACGGGACGCCGCCCCCTTTCACATACTCGCTGCGCACGAGATGTCCGGGCCCTTTGGGGGCGACCAATGCAATGTCGACACCCGCCGGCGGGATGACCTGGCCGAAGTGAATATTAAACCCGTGCGAACACATCAGCAGGTCACCTTTTTTCAGGTTGTCCTTGATGTGGGCCCGGTACAGATCCCCCTGGACTTCGTCGGGCAGCAGAATATTGACGAGGTCGCCCTGTTTGGTGGCTTCATCGATCGGCAGCGGGTCGAATCCGTGCTCGACGGCCAGGTCGTAATTCGCGCCGCCTTTGCGCTGGCCCACGATGACTTTCAATCCGCTGTCGCGAAGATTCTGCGCCTGAGCGTGGCCCTGGCTGCCGTAGCCGAGGATGGCGATGGTTTTGTTCTTGAGGAGGGAAAGGTCGGCGTCGTTGTCGTAATAAATCTTGGCGGCCATGTTTTGTTAAGAAGTCCCGTGTTAAAGAGTTGGAAGTTGAATGAACTGAAAACTTAAGACCGACCGGGTTCCTGATAGCGATCGATGGCTTTCCTCAGTGGCGCGATGGAGAGTTCGAAGCCCGGCAGCAGCTGTGAGCGGACGATTTCCGATTCTCCGTACTTTGTCTGCGTCTCCCGGGCGAACACCGTACCCCAATAAATCGTTCGGCAGCCTCTCGGCCGGTCCAGGTGCGGGGCTCACGATGACGACTCCCTGAACGAGTTCGAACACGTAGTCTCGATCCCAATCGTCGACGGCGTCGAACTCAGCCGGAGTCATCAGCAGTCCATTGCCTTCCGGGTTGAGCCGCTGGATGGCGGGCAATTCAGCGATGCTCATGGCAACACTCCGCGGGGGCGATACCACTTCATTCTGCCAACCCCCTCGTCCAGAAGTCAAAACCGAAGTTACGACGCCGCGGGTTCGCCCACGGGAGCTTCCGCGGCCATCGAATGGCCCCGCAGCAGCGCGATGCGTCCCGTACGGACCAGTTCCAGGATCCCGAAAGGGCGCATCATGTCGATGAACGCCTCGATCTTGGACTCGGTCCCGGAAATCTCCACAATCACATGCTCGACGCTCACGTCGACAATGCGGCCCCGGAAAATCTCCGCCAGCTCTTTCACCTCAGAGCGATTCGAGCCTGCCGAGGAGACCTTGATCAACATCAGGTCGCGTTCGACAAATTCCTCACCGGAATAGTCGAGCACGCGTACGACGGTGACGATCTTCTCCAGCTGTTTGCGAACCTGATCGAGAACGCGGTCGTCCCCGCTGACTACGAATGTAATCCGTGACAGTTCATGATTTTCCGTCTCGCCGACCGCCAAGCTGTCGATGTTGAAGGCTCGTGACGCCAGCATGCCGGCGATATGGGCGAGGACGCCGGGCTGGTTCATGACCAGCGCGGACAGGACGTGTCGCATGGGTGTTTCCTTGCCGAAAAAGATTGCGGGCAGCAGTTTAGCCCGGTGAGCGGGGGGACACAACCACGGCACGCGACGTTCGCGCTCCTCGCCAGCGGAGTCGATTCACGCCGAATCGACGCGAACACCCTCCGGACCGCCGGACATCGGAACAACCGCGGACGTCCTCTCCCGATTCTCCGCGGCTCATCGCGATCATTCGCTGATTTTGCGGTCTCCGATGCGGGGGAAGCCGTCGTTGTGATCGAGGATCGCCCCCTCTGCAAGACGGCATCGACTGACGTCAGCGAAAGGCCTGTTGCGTCCGGCAACGGTGTCAGCGAGACTCCGAAATACAATACAGGTGTTTGTCACCCCGCAGAAACAGTTCATCGTCCACCACGGCCGGTGTGCCGCCCACGGTTTCGTCGAGCACGTTTGTTGCAACCACTTCCAGTTTTTCCGAATCCTTAATGACGACCGTCGTTCCGGATCGCAGCGTCAAATAGATATGTCCGCCGGCCGCGAGCGGTGAGGCGTATACCTGAGTTCCTTCCGCTCCGGGAATGCGTTGGGCCGTGTAGATCGGCTTTCCG
>JAHBXU010001110.1 GCA_019636315.1 Planctomycetaceae bacterium
ACGGAGATTGTCCGTGCTCAGGGCCTGGACGTCGACGGCGTTGACGCCTTCGAGAAGCTGGCATCGGAGTACACCGTCGAGTAGTTGATCGGTTGACGGGTTGCTGAGTTGAAGCGTTGTTGCGAAAGTGGATGATGGAACGTGTGCGACCAGGACGGATCTTGAATCAGCAACTCGCCGGAGTTCGGATGACCTTTCGGACGATTGGTTCGGCACTCCGCGTCGAGCCGACGATGCCGCGAGGAATCGCGCCGAGAGGTCTGCTCATCCACTCACCAACCAATCCACTCATCAACTGATCAACCGCATGGCCATCGACGTTTACAGGGATTGGCTCGGCATTCCGGAGTCGGTGCCGCGACCGCTGGACCACTATCAGCTGCTGCGTGTGGCCCAGTTTGAAGATGACGCCGATAAGATTCGGGCGCATTACAAGAAGCTGAATACGCACGTCCGCAAGTACGCGACCGGACAGTATTCAAATGAGTCGCAGGATCTGCTGAACGAGCTGGCCAAGGCCATGCTCTGCCTGACGGACGCCGACCGCAAGCGGGACTATGACGAAAGCCTGGGGCGCGAATTTGCGGCCGACGTTGACGCCTTCGGACGTCAACCCCTGCTCGACACGCTGATCAAAGGTGCGCATCTGTCGCGTGAGCAGAAACGCGACGTCGAGCAGTTCGCCTCCGCTCGCGGACTGTCGGAGCGCGATGCCGTCGTCCAGATGAAGCTCGTTGATCCCGCCGTCGCCGCTCAAGCGCTCGCGGGCCAGCTGGGGTACTCGTTTGTCGAACTGGACGACATGCTCCCGGAGGATTCAGCCCTCGATCTGGTGCCGCGATCGCTCGTCAAGAAGCACGTCTTCATCCCGTTGTTCATCGACGACGAACGGCTTTTGGTCGCCTGCATTGACGAACTCGATCACGAGTTGGAAGAGGAACTTCGACTGCGATACGGCGTGCCGGTGCGTCCGGTGATCGCGACGCCGCGCTCGATCAATCAGGCCATTGCACAGTATTACGCGCCCGGCATGCGCGATGAGGCCGCCGTCCAGGCCGCGGTGAAAGCCGCCAGTCAGAACCGGACGAAAGAGAAGCCGAAAGCTGCCGCCAAACCCCGGAAGGAAAAGAAATCGGCCGCTCCATCGACGAGCGGATCGCTGGAAAACCTGAGCGAGACCGAGCAGGAAGGCCGCAAGCAGATCGGCATTCTCATGCTGTGCGCCAGTGTGTTCCTCCCCATGCTGCCCAAGGTCGCTGAGTTCAGCGTCCCCAGCTACCAGTTGATGACGCTGCAATACACCTGGTTACGATGGATCCCATTCGCTGCCGCGGCCCTCTCGTTCCTGTTGGTGTCGTTATTTGTGTTTCGCACCTATTGGGGCATGAGCTATGGTCGAGGCCTGTCGATGGCCTGGTCATTCGTTACGGGTTCCCTTGCACGCCGCTGAGTCGTCAAGGGGCTTTCCTCACGTCGCGTTGATCCGCAACACGATGGCCGTCCGGCAAAATCGGCCGAAGGGCTCTGATCGCAGAGGCGCTCGGCGTATTCAAGGATCGAAATTCGGCAGGAAGCTGCACTCTAGTCGCGGCTTTGAGTCAGATTG
>JAHBXU010001111.1 GCA_019636315.1 Planctomycetaceae bacterium
TTCCCCTCGTCATCGACACCCTGGAATCCGCAGGCGATGACGATCCGGCCGGCCGCCAGGTGGGCCCGTAACCGGTCCGTCGAGATTTGTTTGATACGGGCTCGGCTATGGAGTGAATCGGTCGCGATCCCGATCTGCCCCCCCGTCAGACTCACAGCCGATTCCCCCAGTTCCTGCACCGCCATCGCCATCAAGGCGACCGACTCCTGTTCTCCGGTCGAGAGCAGCATGTCGATCTCGCGGGGCGAAGGATTCCGGGCGACCTCGCCCGCCAGACTGAGTAGCTCGTCGGTTTTTTTGCTCCGCGCGCTGACGACCATCACAACGTCATGCCCCGCCCGCCGCGCTGCGATCGCCCGCGCTGCCGCCGCGCGAATCTTCTCCGCTGTCGCAACGCTTGTTCCGCCGAATTTCTGCACAATCAGACTCATGCCTGTATCGTTCTTACACCAGATAAAGTTGCGATCGGGAGCCGTTTTGCGGATCCCCGGGAGGAGAGGGGCGTCCGGCGTCAGAACCCGCACTCATGTGAATTGCTGAGTTTGCCGACGTCACCGGGCAATGACCCGCGCGCAGGATATCACAGCAAGCAGATCGTTGACAGGATCCTGAATGCCGTCGCCGCAATGCACACCACGGGGAATATCCAGACTGCTTCCCGCCCAGTCGCCTGACCATCGCCCTCGCGCTCCGTCGATATCCCTTCCACATCCACTCGGACTTCGCTTCCCGCCCCGCGATGAGAAACGTAATCTGGACTGCCAGGGGAGCCCGCGCTGACAAGTCGACGCTCGACTCCTCAATCCAGGAACAATTCACGCACTTCGAGAATCCGCTCCACTGCCATCCTCACCACCTATCAGGGACTTGCCCCGACCGTTATCTCATGACCAATGATCACTGGAAAGTCGTAGCTTGTGCCGCGCTGGGCGTGCTCCTGTTGTGCAGCAGCGCCCGCAGCGAACCCCTGCCGGCCCCCTTCACCATCGTCACCCTCGGAGACTCGATTACGAAGGGCGTGCGGCCCGGTGTGACGGCCGAAGAGACATTCGCAACGTTGATCGAGACGGCGCTCAAGAACCAGGGCCGCACCGGTCGTGTCGTCAATGTGGGTCTCGGCGGAGAACGGACGGATCAGGCCCTCGCGCGGTTGAACGACGTGATCGCCCTGCAGCCACGCGTCGTGACGATCATGTACGGCACGAACGACAGTTACGTCGATCAGGGACAATCGGCCAGTCGCCTGACGGTCGACGAATACCGCACCAATCTGCAGGCGCTCGTGTCACAACTTCTGCTGCGAGGCATTGAACCCGTATTGATGACCGAACCGCGCTGGGCCGCAAGTGCAGGACTGAACGGCCTGGGAGAACATCCCAATGTTCGACTGGAACCGTTTGTGGACGCATGCCGCGCCGTCGCGCGCGAACTGAAGGTCCCACTTGTCGACCACTTTGCCTACTGGACAGACCAGGAGCGCGGCGGACGCAATCTGGCGGACTGGACGACCGACGGGTGCCACCCCAACCCGGCCGGACATCGCGAACTCGCCAACCTGATGCTGCCTGTGCTCACTCGGGCCGTGGGCCACGACCTTCCGCCCGT
>JAHBXU010001112.1 GCA_019636315.1 Planctomycetaceae bacterium
TCGGACCGCTGGCCATGAAGTAGCCGGCGACCGCCAACGGGATCGACAGCCCGAACAGAATCCAGAAACGATGTCGAATCAGGGGTTCCAGCTTATCCATGTTCGTATTCCGTAATGGTCACTGTTGACCTGTCGTTGGCCTTACCTGAGTGTTTCTCAACCCGTCGCGTGAGCAGGTCTGCCGTGCGATTGAGACGCTTACACTTTGAATCCTCGTCCTGCCGCAATTCGGACGGCGTCAGCGCCGTTCTACTTGCTGGCCGTGTGCTGCCCTAGGGATCTTCGGAGCCATTGGCGGGCGGCGCACCGGCGTCGCCTGCCGCGGCCTCCGTCTTCGCCGGGTCTTCTGTTCGCTCATCAGGCGGCGTCTGCTTCCACACAAACTGCACGGCAAAGTCCGTCTGCCAGATCATCTCGACATTGGGATCGTTTTCGTCGTATTGGTACTGCATCGGATTCGGCGCACTTCCACCAAAACCTCCTCGGCCGCGCCCCGACATCCCGATCGGCGAGTCATCCTCATCCACATCCCTGATGCCGCCGCCACCGCGTCCCATCATACCGCGACTCACAGGCGGCCTGGCCGTCGGTCGGCCAAGGCCAGCTGGTCCCCCCTGGCCAACACCGAGGCCCGCACGATTGCCGCCCAACGGCGCCGCGCCGCGGGGATTGAATCCGCCCATGCCACCGGAGAACACGTTAACCCGCTGCTCTCCTTCTCGCGAAGCGAGCGCTGCCCCCGGACCTCGCTTGTCGTAAGGGATCTGATAGAAATCAACCACTTCAGCCATGGCATGGCTAATCCCCAGCCGGCCGACATCCTGCGGCGAGCCATCTTCGGCGGTGACCGTCCACTGCTGCAAACCCGGCTTGAGGAACGCATTCAGCACATACAGGATTTCCTGCATCTGCGGATTGTTTTCTTCGTGGTGATAGTGCGTCCCCTGCAGGAGGAAGACGTATCCTTCACCTTGAGGGCCAGTCTCCCGATCCTTTGTGGACATCGTCTCCTTCTGACTGTCGCTGAGCGAGCTGTACCATTGACCGACATCGGCCAGGTGCACATTGGTAATGCTGTTCAGCGAGACCCGATTGCGGAGCTTAATGTCCGTCGTGTCGGACTGTGCGTCGCCGACTTCCCGCGGAAGCGTCTCGTTGATCGCCTTGTAGACCTCCGGCCAGAGCATGTCCTGCCGCCCCTGCACGAGGCTTTCCGCCTGTTTGAGCGTGCTGTCGAACTCGCTTTTGGCCGCCTCGTATGCGCTGTTCCAAGTCCCGACCTGACCGGTCAGATCTGTGGCCTGCTTGACGGCGTCTTCCCATGGCGCGGAGTGCACAGCGCTGTAGGTGATGCCATTGCCGATCATCGACAGCGCCATGCCGGACAAGAGCGCCGCCGCAGCCACCACGGCCCAGGGCTTTTTGCGGCGGACTTCCCGCGCCGTCGCGATCTCCGGCGGCAACAGCGACGTGTGAATCCGCGAGAGCCCCAGCGTCTGCAGAGCCAGACCGTACGGCACGGCAAACCCCAGAATATTCTCCTGAAACAACGGCGCGTTCAGCACGGCGTCCCCGCCCAGCTGTCGAAACGTATCCGGCCGCTCA
>JAHBXU010001113.1 GCA_019636315.1 Planctomycetaceae bacterium
GTCCCGGACCAGTCGGAGAGACCGGCATTATGGACGAAGGACTCGCAGAGTACGCGGATCGCCAGGCGGCAGCCGCGCGATTCATCGAGGCGAGTCCCCTCGCCCATGCCGAGGGCCGCATGATCACCCCCGAAGAGGTCGCCCAGTCGATCCTGTACCTCGTGAGCGATGCCTCGCAGATGGTGACCGGCACGCTGGTCGCCATCGATGGCGGCAAGTCACTTGGTATGCCCAAGGCCGTTCCGCGCTGACGAGCCAATGGTAATCCGAAGCGTCAACGAGGACCGCCTTCCGCGCTCAGAGCCACGCGCGGCAGTAACCGGTCTCTCAGTGCTGCGGATTCAGCCCATCAAGTCCGGGACAGACAGAGCACTGGGAACCCGCTGCACAGCGTCCGATGGCGCGCACGATGTTTCCCAACGGAGGCTTGTGAACCAGCGAGTTGTTGAGGCTACTTCAGGGAACTGAGGAACTGTTTGAGCCGCGGCGACTTGACCTGATCGATTTTATCGAAGCGCAATTTGACCGCTTCGCGCCCGCTCCGATGAGGCGCGATTTCGCGGTCCGCGGCGATATCGGCGATCTGTCCGAGCGCGACTTCACCCGGTTCCGTCAACAGCGTCAGCACAACACCGTCGCGACGTTTCGTTTGCAGTTCGCCGAGCGCGTCGCCAGCCGCCGACTTCAATCCGACGACCGTCTTGTTGCCCCAGTCGAATGCGGCCGTGGGCAGTTCATTCTCTAACAGGTCGAACAGCGACTCGACGACCGTCTGCGACCAATTGACGCGTTTGCTGGCGGGAAACCCCTTGCGCGATACGTGCCACTTGCGGCCCAGCACTTTCCAGGGCATCAGTTCGCCCGGATCGAGCTCCTGCTGCTGCTCAACGCGGCCGACGTACTCGGCGACCGCCGCTTCCACAAACTCGCGAAACGCCGGCGTATTGATCTCGGCCAGCGAATGGACGTCCATCGCAATTTCCTGAAACGGCCCTTTCGTCTGATTGAACTTCACCCGTGCTCCGCGGCCGTAGACCGGGATGTCATCCAGATCATCGACCGCAGTCAGATTGAGGCTCGCGGAGACCTCGTCCGGGTCGAAGGAGTCCTTCGGCACTCGGAAATAGAAACGCACGAACCATTCATCGCCGGTGAGGGCATGGAAGAACCAGCCCGTGCCGGTCTTTGCCGCAGCCATAATCTCCACGGTCGATGGATCGCTCCAGGTCGCCTCCTGCAACCCCTCGTACTCTTCAATGAGATCGACGGTGAACGCGAGTGCGTCTCCCTCCCATTGGCACGGCCGGCCATTGCGCGATGGACGATCCTGCGTGTGCCATTTGCGTCCATCGACCTTCCAGGGCAGCGGCGCATCTTTGCCGACTTTCGAGATGTCGACGTCGCCAGCGCGCTTCTTGGCAACAGCCCGTGCATCGAACACTTCCAGATCGCGGCGCGTGGCCGCCTCCAGGACGGGTTTCAGAAGCTCGCCGGTCCAGGACCGCGGCCGACCATGCGATCGAGCCGTCTCCGACTGGACAACCACCTCCTCCGGCGTCCCGATCGCAACGATCATCCCGCCATCGACACCCGCTTCCGGCCC
>JAHBXU010001114.1 GCA_019636315.1 Planctomycetaceae bacterium
GAACCTCCCGCTGATAGTCGGCGGGCAGATCGCTCAGGCGGTAGATGCCAGGGTTCTGGTAGGGCAGACACAGCAGATCCAGCAGCAGGTTGAAGGGCGAGAGCAGCCAGGTAAACAGCCCGTTGCCGACGAAGTACCGCTCGAGTGTGGTGAACGACCGCTCGCGATTGCGGGAAAAGTCCAACAAGCCGCACGCCAGGTACGAGGCAAACAGATACGGGATGAACAGCATCCCTGTGAGCACGCCGACCAGCATCATCAGCGGCCTTTTCAGGCGTCGTATCGAGCGACGCGTCAATCCGCTCTTGGGCAGGACTGGGTCGGCGGTTCGGACAGGAACCAGGCGATCGAGGGCTTCAGGCAGTGCCGTGGCGGACATGGTCACGAGTCCCGAGACGAGTACGGAAACCGGTGGTTGACACGGAGCGTATGACAACACGCGGCCACCCGGCGGCCGACGCGGCGGGACTTTATCGCTCCACCCGCCGACACGACAATGGGAATCTCACTCCGGAATTCCCCGCGTCGATTCCGCTCAAATCGGGATTGACATGCCGTCAGCCGCGCCCCACATCAGGGCAGATCGATCCACACGTGCTGTTCCACAATGCGGCACGGATAGCCCGTCTGGTGGATCTGAGGCGACAGGCAGTGCCGGCCGGTCGTCACGTCAAACTGCCAGCCGTGCCAGGGGCAGGTGACGATGTGCCCTGTGACTGTTCCCTTGCCGAGCGGGCCGCCGGCGTGCGGGCAGATTCCGTCCATGGCATGGAACTCGCCGTCCACGTTGTAAACCGCCAGCACGCGGTCGCCGACGACGAATTCCTTTCCGCTCCCTGGGGGGATGTCCGTCACACTGGCGATGCGAACTGTTTCAGACATCGTGGACCGTCCGAGGGGGGAACTCGAGGACTCGGGCAGAAGGGCGATGCGATTCCGACCGCGCCTCGTTAATCACGCGGCCTTCAATGAGGGCGGATGGGGCGCTTCCTGAATCTCCGGGGAGTCGAATCGTGCGGCCTTCTGACGAGGCTCGGATTTCCAGCGGCGATGCACCCAGAAGTATTGCTCCGGCGCCCTGCGCACGGCACGTTCCAGAGCTGAAGTGAATCGTTGTGTGATCTCGCGAATGGGATCCCGCGAGTCGACGGTCAGGGGATCGATCACTTCCTCGCAGCCGATCTCGAATCGCGACCAGCGGCTGTTCACAAAATCGTCAGGGAGGCGGATTCCATAACCGACGACGATGAGTGCGTTGTATTCGAGCGCCATCAAGGCGATGGATTTGAATGTCGAGGCCGGTCGTCCAAAGAAGTCGACGAACAACCCCTTTCTCCCGGCGTCCTGATCGCAGAGCAGGCCCAGGTTGCCGCCGGCGTCCATCATGGCCACCATTTCCGGAGCGGCGCCGCGCTTGTCAATCAGACGATGGCCCGTCGCCTGCCGCATCCGGGCGAACCACGCATCGAGCAGAGGATTATCCAGGTTTCGTCCGACAATGCCCATCGGCATGCCGAAGAGGCCGAACGTCGCCGTCGAGACCTCCCAGTTGCCGAAATGCCCGCCGAGAACAATCACCGGCCGCCCCGTGCAGAAGGCCTGG
>JAHBXU010001115.1 GCA_019636315.1 Planctomycetaceae bacterium
TGGTCCAACGGGTATGAGCGGGCTGCGTCCGGTCAGCGGTTTGGATTGGAACACCCGGCTGCCGTCCAGTTCGATCGCGAACACAACATTTCCCTGGCCGTCCGTCATGTCGTCAACGCCCACGACGGCTTCAAAAGACGCATAGCCGCCGCCGATCAGGTCGTAGGTCACTTCACTCTTGCTGGAGACGCCAAGCCCAACGGCGAACATCTCGCCTCGCAATCGCAGACGACCGCCGTGCACATTGCGGTTGGTGACCAGTGGATGTCGTTGCGTCAGGTACGGTGTGAACTCATACTTCGCGGGCGTAAGATCGCTGAGCGGCACGGCACGATCGCCAAGAAAAAGAATGTGGTGCACGCTGTCGATTGGAAAATCGAACTCGGTTCCCCACACCGACTCGCCGCGCAATCGCCCTGCGTCATCCAAACCGAGTGTGCGGAACGACAGACGCGAACCGTCCCGAAACGACACCAGCAGGTAAAGCCCATCGTGCTTGGGTGTGTTGACGAGACTGTGATTCATGACCACGGCCGTGACATCGTCAATGCCGGCAAGATAAGTTCCGAGCGCGCTCTTGAACCGCACTTGCCCGTCGTTGATCCCCAGAAGTTCTCCATCGAGATGTGTATTGTCCGTCGAGATCAACCGGTCTGTGTCTGGTTCGAGGAGCGCCCAGCTCCGCCGCAATCGGACGCGTCCCAGTTCGGTGTCCGGCTGTCGAAAGGCGAAGCTGCGGACGGATTCCAGCGGCAGTGTCACGGCTTGCGGTGGCGCGACGGACGTCCATCTGACGATCAGCGACTCTTCGTCGGCCTGCATGACCGGCCCGCTCAAGACATCGCCGTTCGCCATCAGGACGACCGGCGGAATCTCGTCCTGTGCGGGCGGCGACGGCTCGAAACGGAGTGCTCGCAAGTCGCTCCTGCGCCAGGTGTGTGATCCGCCTGCTGAAGCTCGGATCGTCACGTTCTGCTCGTCGAACGCAATCAGCTGACCGCGCATCTCAGCGGCATCGAACGGGCGCACCATCACGTCCCGGGCGACGGCCAGGGACGCCTGCGCGCGGTCCTCCGCGGCTGCAAGCGTGGCCGCGACGCAGCACCAAATGCCCAGGCAAACGCCCCCGATCGCCGCTCGATTGGTTCTGTTCATGACCGGCAAGGCTGGTCCCCCGACAGGCAATTTGGAGTTAATTGTAGCCTGAAGAGGAGTCGCCGGGCGAAGAAATTGTCGGCCCCAGGCCGCGGTTTGTCTGAGACGGTCCGTTCACGAGCCGCCTTGCGCAACGCGAATCCGTCGCTGCGGGAGCGGGGCGCTTCTGGTTGCTGAGCCAAAAGGGGCGAGAAGACGCCAAAGCCCGGACGCAGGCATCGCTATGGCCGCACAACGCTGCTGACGGGAAGGAGTGCTTCGAGTTGCGGGATGTCAAACTCACGCAACAGGCCGAAGGTGAATTGCTCGGGAGCTTGTTCGAAGCTCGTGTTGTCGGTGATGACCTGCTTCAAGCTCGCTGGAGCGTCGACGACCTGCACTGACCGGATGGCGTCGGGCTCCAAGGCCGCGGCAATCAGCGCGGCCAGCGACGTTCTCCCGCCGGCCG
>JAHBXU010001116.1 GCA_019636315.1 Planctomycetaceae bacterium
GGGCCAGCGTGGAATGGGCGATGGGGCGGCTTACGGCCAGGCCGGGTTCCGACGTCACAACTTCCAACTGACCGGCGGTTGCGATCCGGCCCAGCTTCTGACGGCGATACACCATCAGACGAGTTCCTGCGGGGGGAGCGTTGCCTTGGGGGAAACCGATCTTGATCGTACCGGCCTGCGTATCAACTTCCTGAATGCGGCCCGAGACCCGCCCGCCGGTCGCGACATCGACGGATTGCGTGTAGGAACTCAGGGCAAGCGATTGGGACTTTCCCTCCTGATGACTGGCGGCGACCGCCTTGGCGTGGCCGGTTGATCGTTCCGAATCGACGGACGTCTGCCATTGAGAGGGAAAGAATGGTGCATGGACCGGCGACGCGTCTGGGGACGTGCCTCCGTCTGCGGGCGCGCCTTCCGGAGTCAACGTGTCCGGCAGTGGACTCTCGATCCCTTCGGGCAGCTGCTCCGGAACAGGCTGCGGTTCTGTCTGTTCGATCTGCAGGTCCTGTCCGTCGAATGTTTCGTCGAAGATGGGACCATAGTAGATCGGCGCCCGATTCGGACAGCATTTCTCCAAGGTCATGATGGCCGCCTGACGGACCCGTGCGGACGGTTCGATGCGGCATCCGTTATCGTCGTACTCGTACGCGATCTCGGCGAGTTTTTCTGTAATCTCGCGACTGCAGCAGTTTCCACCGCACTTGTTGCAGCAGCCTTTCGCATTTTCGTAGACGGCGAAGATGGCCTCAAAGCGAACGTCCTCGGTGCAGTCCTCCATCGCGGCGAGCAATGCATCGGTGATCTTTCCATCCGAGTCGTAGCAGCCGCAGCCAAGGGTCGCCAGATACTTGATCGCTTTGACTTTTTGCTTCTTCAGATCCTCTTGCTGTTTGACTTCGGCTGCCGTCTTGATGGCGGGGACATCCGATTCCAGGTTGGCGGGATCGGCGATCCGCCGGAGCGGGGGCTTGCGTTCGAGCCGCGGAAAGTTTCCGTTGCGATTAATGCGTGCATCTCTGGGCAACCAGTCCTGCATGGCGCGCGGTGGGACGCGTGCGCCGCTGCCGCGACACCCTTCAAGCCCAACCACAGAAATCATGACGATCACGGCAACAAGGGATCGCTGGAACATGTCAGGGCCTCTAGGGCTTTGAGCTACGTGGTTCGCCAATGAAGTTGCTGCGATCGTTGGAATGCGAAGTGTTGTAAGAAGTGATCGACGCGGCGTTTTCGAAATTCTCAAGAAACAGCGCACTCGTGGCACACTCGGCCCAGCCCGCAGTGTCTGCCAAGCAGACAGGCGGTTGCTCCAACTGCATTCTCAGAGGGAACTTGGCGAGTGCATTCGTCGGATGACCGCGTGGAATTCCGGGGGCGTCGGCAGCGATGGTCGCAACGCAGCGGCAATCCTGGCCGGAAGAAACGACCCGAATCGAATAATTTACGCAATTGGAACTTTTGCTATTGCCGTTAGCGTCACCCACCCGAATTTACAGAAAGGAGCAGTCTGGGGACTTCTCTATTGGGCAGCAGCGATGCTCATTGGGGTATAGGGTGGGGCAATGCAGAGGACATCTGACCGTCTCCCTGGGGGGCATG
>JAHBXU010001117.1 GCA_019636315.1 Planctomycetaceae bacterium
GCCGCGCGTCGTCGCGACGCAATACGTGAGAACGCTGAGTGTCAACAGCCCCAGAGCGGTCGAGAGTCCGCGACCGAACGGGACGGTCGGCCGCAGCGAGAGCAGAGCGATGTAGAGCGGATGCCGGTTGGCTTCCGCGAATCGGCCGGCGAACAGATCGCCCAGCAATCCCACCGGACCGCCGGCGTCGCGCACCTCCATCGCCGTGATGAGGAACGCCCCCTGGTCGTCGTCCCAGGGATCATCGGGGATCGTCAGCAGTCGGCCGATGATTGCGACGAAGAGGAGAAATCCCAGACCAATCAGCCGTCGGCCGCGGCGATGGTCTTCCATAAGGTTTGTTGCCTGGAGGTTTGCCACAAACGTCGACCAGAGTTGGACGAGCTTCCGCAGGACAGACTGCGGCGCGGCCGCGACCACGGTGGCCCCGATGCCGACGAGCGCCACCACGACAGCCGTTCCGATCAACAGGATGCTCGGATGAGCGGCGGATCGGATCAGGTTGACGGCGACCGCGAACACGCTCGCGCAGCCGAGTGCCACGAGGGCCCCTGGTAAACGCACCCAGCAGGTTTTCATGGCGGTTGGTGCGATCTGGGAAACAGACTTGGGAACACGGAGCCACGATCGGGGCAGTTCGAACGGCGGGCCTCGGCGGCGCATTGGGATCTGGCAGTTCGACCACTCGATCGGTCCGCTCGTTGGCGCCTCCTGGCGACACAGGTCCGGCGACGGGGCCGCGATTCTTTGCTGCAGTCTAAATTGGCACGCGATGGGCGCACAGCACATGCGGTGCATTTGTGCATAACGAGTGTCGGAGCGAATTTCGGCAGATTCAGAAAATCTTGGGCGGCATGCCGTCACGGCCTGAGCCGGGTCGGCCTGTCGTGCGGGTTTCCGGCAGGCTCATCCGCCTCGCGGCGTGAGAGCATGGCACCCATCAGAGGCTCCCCAATCAACACCCTGCATAACAGGAGATCCTTCGGGCACGAATCATTCGTCGTCGAAGGATTCCGTCGGAAATCATTCGTTCATGAATGATTCTGCCTCGAATGGTTCGGTCATGAATGGTTTTACTGCGAAAGATTCGGCCGTGAATGATTCGTGATGGGGATGATCCGGTGACCAAGGCTTCGCCCGAGGATGGTTCCGTCGCGAATGGTTTGGTGGTGAATGATTTCCGGGCGGATGGTTCGTCTGTCCAGTGGCGACCGCCCCTCGCACGATCGTCGCAACCGGCGCAATCGACAAGGCGGCGCTGCAGGCGCCGGGCGAATTGTTGCAGGCAGGAATCGTTCGTTTCCGAATCCTGAGCATAGAAAGTCTCCAGCGGCCGATCGTTCGTGGCCGAAGAATGAAGCGATGGACGATCGCGCGGCAGCGGAGATCCGGTCGGGGGGCCGGCCGCCTGCCTCGCGATCGTCCTGACGGACGGGAGGGGGATCGCATGGGGGCGGAGCAAGGGCTGGGCGAAGGGCCCGGGCCGACGGGGAGCACAGGGCAGCATCAAAGTTCTCGCGGTGGGGGGGCTCAAGTTCTCCTCATGGATCTTGTGAGACTGGCCGAGCGAGTTCGCGACCGTCTGGCAGGGCGGTGT
>JAHBXU010001118.1 GCA_019636315.1 Planctomycetaceae bacterium
ACAATCACCGAACTATTGCTCCGCGGGCGACAGACGTTGGGCGAACTGCGGACACGCGCCAGCCGCATGGTTCCCATCGACAGTCTGGAAGAACTGCGGGCCGACCTGCAGAAGCTGATGGATCAGGGCTATGTGCAGTCCAATGGTCCTTTGGATCGACGGGGGGTTGAAGTCGACCATGCGTTCTATGAGCCGCAGGAAGGACGGGGCATGACGTTTGCCCCGCAGACTTTGGCCGATGACGATGTCCTCGGTGACGACGAATTGGAGGAAACGGAGGAGCGACAATCACCTGCGGCGTCGAACGGTCATGCTCAGGTGTCGATGCTCGTGCAGGAGGTGTCCCGGTTGCGGGACGAACTGCAGGAAGCACGGCAGGAGATTGAGTCCTGCAAGGAGCGAGTCACCCAGCTCGGCGACGAGCTGGCCGACCTGCGCCGCGACCTGGGGGCGTGAGCCAGCCGCCCGAAGGACTCCGATGGCAAGGTGACCGCGTCAGACTCAACAGCCGTTGTGAATCGGAAGGGAATCGCGGCGAGTGTCTCCCGGATGTTGCTCCATTTGAGTGTTGATCCGATTGAGGCCGCTTTACAGACGAACCGACGGACGAATGCCCATGCCATGTGATCGCGACTTGTGGGCAAACGCTCGATCCCTGCTTTGGATCGTTGCGGTTCTGTGGGGGGGAATCTGTCCGGTACGAGGGGATGATGTCCCCACGGCGATCCCGCGGACCGGCAACTACTCGGAATCGCTGTCAAACCTCCAGGATCGGTCGGCCGAACAGGAACTCCGAGAAGCGGAGCGCGAGCTTCAATCGGGGGACATTGCTGCTGGCGTGGCCCGTTTGCAGCAATTGATATCCCGTGAGGTAGACGCATTCGTGCTCGTCGACGGCGTCTATCGTCCCGTTGACGAAGCGGCCGCGCTGGTTCTGGCGAGCGGCTCAGACAACGTCCGCTCCACCTATGAGCGTCTGTTTGGTTCGTTAGCCCGCGAGGAGTTGAACAAGGCGCGTCAAGCCGACGATTCCGAATCGCTTCGCCGTGTTGCGAGACAGTTCCGGTTCACCGCTGCCGGGCGTCAGGCACAACTCGCTCTGGCGGCGAGCGCGGCTGATCGAGGGGCTTGGGAACAGGCGGAGCGATGGATCCGAGACGCTGCCGCCGCTGCCGCGAATGCGAGATCCAGCGGCGGCGAACGGTGGCTGGCGCGAATCGCCGCGCGGTCCGCCGTGCATGCGGCTGAGGTTGTGCACGAGGAAGCTGCGGTTCCGGATTGGTTAGGCGCCGAAGCTTCCATAGAGCTGACCCGTGCCCGCTGGCGACGGGATGTGCCGATGACGAACGGGGCCCGTCGCGAGATGGCCGCCTCGTTGTCGGAGTTGAACGCACAGGCCATCGTTCCGGTGATGGCCGCAGTGCCGTTGGTGAAAGGCGAGGTCGCATTCTGGCGGCAACTGGGGAGCGTCGCCGCCGTGCATCTGGGCACCGGCGACGTCCTTTGGGAGTATCCCCTGCCAGTGCCCGCCGCTGCTCTACTGGGAGAAAATCTCGACTTCGGCAATACCCTCCTTCGCATTCGGTCGACGGCCGT
>JAHBXU010001119.1 GCA_019636315.1 Planctomycetaceae bacterium
ACCGCGTCACGCCGGTGCGCCCCACGAAAGCCATACGCCCGTGCAAAAAAGTCGAGGTACTCCAGGACGTCCATGTTGGGATAGCGGCCGAAACTGTCGGGCATGAAGCCCAGCACGCGGCGGACTTTGTCCGGGTCGTCGATCACCGAATGGCCGCAGATGAACGCGTCCCCCGCCGTCGGGATATCGAGCGTGGCGAGGATCCGCATCGTCGTCGTCTTACCGGCGCCGTTTGGACCAATGAAGCCCATCACCTGACCTGCATAGGCCCTGAAGGAGACGTTGTTCACCGCTTTCAGTTTGCCGAAAAACCTGTGCAGGTTACGGATCTCCAGCGTCGGCGCACCGCGGCCGTTTTCCGACGGCATTGCGTCGAAACGCTCTTCGGTGGCCGTGCGGACAAACGATTCCGCCGGATCGCCGTCAACATGTGGAGATCCCGTACTCACGCGGTCATCCTTCAATAGGTGCCGAACAGGACGTGGAGCGAATCTTCCGGACGTGTCTTCTCGACGCCGAACTCAATACCGGGGTTCTCCGCAACGGCGGCCGCGTAGGCGCCCGGGGGAATCGGTGCACCGTCCCAGCGAAAATGCTGCAAGTCGGCAAATAACATCTCCACCATACTGCTCTCATAGCGCACGGGGACGTTCTCGCCGTACCGCGAGTAAGGATCGAAGTTCCAACTGAAGATGTCGCTTGACTCTCCGGACGTGGAAGGAGCAACCAGTGGAGACTGCCTCAGCAGCGACGTAAACTCAGTTCGCTGCTCATCCTGGAGCGGCGTCAATTCCGCGGCGGCGCCGGCTGCAATGTGTTTGCCGAAGTAGAGCTCACCGGCCGCGTCTGAGACGACAACGGCTTCCAGCGTCCATTCGAAGCCGTTGGTGATCTTCATGCGACCATCCGTGGGCGGAGCGACCTGCAGCCGCCCTCGTTCGTCCCGATGCGCCACCGTCAGATACTGCGTGCGCGTGCGCGACTCCAGCCAGCCGGGAAGTGCCTGCCGCTCGGTCCAGTCAACCGACCCGGAGGTGAAACCGCCCAATCGCGGCCAGATCGGATACACGGCGGTCTCCGGCGAGAATTGGAGGCCGCCCGTGGGAGCAATTCCCGAGAACAACGACAGGCGGGCGATCGATACGGCCGTGTTGCTGCGCTGATCGACCATTGTCAGTGTCCGTGCACGGGACCTGGTGCTGAACCCGTGGGCAATCGACGAGTAAGCCAGAAGGGCGAGGCTCGTCCCCAGAGCGAGAACCGGAATCGTCAGCACCAGCAGGTACAACCGCCGCTTCTTCCAGAGCCAGACGTAATTCAACGGTCCGATCACAATCGTGAACAGCGTGATGAGCAACAGGAACGACAGGACGGGCACCCCCCTGACCGAGGGAATGAGAAACTTCAGGAATTCGTCACTCCCCTGCCGCGCGGAAATCCCATGGCGCGCAGACCAGTCCCGGTGCTCCGGTGGCACGCTGCGTAAAAACCAGGCCCAGTCGTGCGGCGTACCGGGAAACGGATCATCCGCGAAGAGATACACCTGCCCCAACATCGCAGGCCGACGCAGGAACGCCGCTTCCCCCCCGG
>JAHBXU010000112.1 GCA_019636315.1 Planctomycetaceae bacterium
TCACCTGCCGCCAGTCGCACGGACGGGCGAAAGTGCGTGACGTCTCGCGTCTGAAGATCGGCCGTGATGCAACCTGACGCCGCCCAGACCTGCAGACATCGACGGGCTTCCGGGTTCACACGATTGGCGATCAGATCGGCAATGCAGCCGCTGGCGAACTTGAGCCGCGCCTGGACGATATCCGTCAATCCTCCCATCACACACACGCCGAAGGCCTCGACCGAGGTGACGGGCGACGCGGCCAGCGTCAGCACGAGGTCAATATCGTGAATCATCAAGTCGTGTACGGCACTGATGTCCATCGACCGGAACGCATACGGGCTGAGTCGCTCGGCCCGAATATACTTGGGAGCCGCTGTACGTGCTGCCGTTTCTCGGAACGCCGGATTGAAGCGCTCGATATGTCCGACCTGCAGGATGGCCCCAGTGCTCTCGGCGGCCGCAATCATCGCCCGCCCCTCCTGAACGTTGCGTGCCAGGGGCTTTTCGACGAGCACTGCGATTCCGCGGTCGATGAATTCCGCCGTAATGCGACGGTGCAGCGTCGTTGGCACAACGATGGATGCGGCATCAACGGATTCAATCACCGTACGGAAATCGCTGACCCAGCGGACGCCGAGGTCGTCGGCGACGGCCGCCCCTTGCATCGAGTTGGGGTCCGCCACGGCAACAAGTTCAACCCCTTCCAGTCCCGCGGCAATCCGCGCGTGATGTCGCCCCAACGCGCCGACGCCGACGACAAGATAACGCACAGGACGCATAGTCCCTCCCTGGATTCATGCCGCTTCTGAAACCGGTTGATGAGCATCTTTCATCCGGACCGCCTCCCGGCCGCGACCCATCTTGCCGCGCCGCTGTGTCTCGACGAAGTTCAACAGGGTCATCAGCTCGATCGGCAACCGGCCGTCCAACTCTGCGCAAAACTGCGCACGGACCGCGTCGAGTGCTTTATGCTCGCGATACAGCAAGCGGTACGCCTGCTTGATGAGCCGGATTGCGTCGTCAGACATCCCGGCTCGCCGCATGCCGACGAGATTCACCGTGCGAATCTCCGGATTATCACTTCCCGCTGCCAGCATGAAGGGCGGGATATCGTGCGGGACGCGGCACCCACCGCTCACGAATGCCAGCGTGCCGATCGTGGAAAAGTGATGCACCACCGTGTTGCCGGAAACGATTGCCCGGTCCTGCACGTGCACATGTCCGCCCAGCAAGACGCCATTGACGAGAATCGTGTCGTTAAAGACATGGCAGTTGTGCGCCACGTGGGAATTCGCCATCAGCAGATTGTTGTTGCCGATCCGCGTGCAGCCGTCTTCCTTATCCGCGCCTCGATTGACGGTGACCCCTTCACGAAACTGGTTGCCGTTTCCGATCTCCACGCGCGTCGCACCGTCATGATACGACTTGTCCTGAGGTTCGCCGCCGATCACACATCCCGGCCAGAATCGGTTTCGCTCGCCAATGGTGCAGTGGCCGGTTAAGGAGACATGACTGTCCAGCCGGCACCCCGCGCCGAGCGTCACCTGCGGCCCGACGACGCAAAATGGACCGACCATCACATCCGGAGCCAATCGGGCGCGAGGATCGATCACCGCCAAGTGTGAAATGCGCGAGGTCATACGGGCATCCGAGGGGAGTTGACGCGAGGGATGGTAGAGACGATTCCGAAGAGGCCAATCCGGGGGCTGCTGTGGGCGTGTGGACAGTTTGTCAGAGACGGGATATGGCTCCCCGATGTTCTGTCACTCGATGTACGGTCGAGGGCCTTGGACGAACAAACAATGCACAACTTTCTTCAACTGACTCGGCGGAAACGATGGGTTGATTCGGCTCCGAACTCCAGGCAGCGATTTTGCTGACGAATGACTTCATTCGCATGGGGATGAGCGATGAGCAAATCGCGGACGAGTTCTCGATTGTGCCGATGCCCGCTCCGCCGCGCGATGATTTCCCCCCGGAGATCGCAGCCGAGCAACGCAAAATCACCGATGCAGTCGAGCAGCTTGTGCCGCGCGCACTCGTCGGGCGTATGCAGACGGTTGTCGATCGGTCCGTCGGCTCCAAACACAAGGAGGTTTCTCGGCGTCATGCGGAGCCCGAGTCCCTGCGCCTGAAGGATGGCGACTTCCTCTTCCAGAACGAAGGTGCGGGCGAATGCCAATGCATCGAGGAATGACTGAGGCGTCACGTCGAGAACGGCTGTCTGCACCGGCAGATCGGGATGCCTGTAATCAAGCTCATACGTCAACTTGTAGCCGCGTGTCTTGGTGGGAATCGCCGTCAGTTCCTCGCGCCGATCGAGCGAGAAGATATAAGCCTTATTGCGGACGACGAGTTGCGACCGCAATGCCGATTGTTCGACGATGCCCGACTCCATCAGCGCATCCGCGAAGTGCTGTGCAGAGCCGTCTCCCACCGGCGGTTCCGGTGCATCGAGCTGCACGATGCAGTTGTCGATCTGCAATCCGGCGAGCGCGGCCATCGCGTGCTCGATCGTTTCCACCGTCACACCGTTGTGGGAAATGGCTGTGCGGCGCGGCAGCGGGAGCGCGTAGTCGATGAGCGCGGGGATCAGCACCGTTTCATCAAGGTCGATTCGCTGGAAGGCAATGCCGTGATTCTCAGGAGCCGGTCGAAACCGCAACGTGACGTCGGCCCCATGAAACAGACCGACTCCCGTGACCGTTGAAGTTCGCGCAATCGTTCGCTGACGTCGCATCATCGGCAAGCAGTGATTTCTCGTAAACGGATGGATGACTGAGCGTGCCGACTTGAGCCGGGGCGCCGATTCGGATTCGTCCACGGGAATCCGGGAGAGATTGTGACCCCGCCCCTGGCGATCCGCACTGTGCTGCATACGAAAGCACGGGCAGATGCGGTCATCTGCCCGTGCACGACGTGATCCGGGGGGATGGCCTGGATTACCCGCCTTGCTGAGCGCGGCTGTACTGCTGGTTCAGTGCCTGCAGAATGCGGGGGGTGATGTCGTCCTGGCCGCGATGGTACACGACCTGACGGTTCATGCTCTGGATGACTTCCTGGGGATTCTCTGCTTCGTCAACCTTGCTGCGATTGAACCGGACGATCAGTGTGTAATCGAACTTCTCGGCATACATGCGAACCATGTCCTGCACGTCGAGGTACACGGTCTTGTAGATTTCCGACTCCCGGCGGAGGAACTCGCGCTGCTGCACCTGACGGAAGCTTTCGAGTTCACCCTTTCGCGTAATGAGCTGCTGCTCGATCTTCTTAAACTCGGCGCTGTCCTGCTTGTACTGGCCGCTCTGCGCGAGTTCCTGGAGTTTCTTCATTTCCTCCATCATGGCGCGGGCTTTGTTGTCGCTGTGCTCGATTTCCGCCTGAAGTTCATCGCGCAGGCCTTTGAACTTCTGGTAGTCCTTAAAGACTTCGGCCATATCGATGAGGCCGACCTTGTGCGGGACGTCACCGGTGGCCGCGGGGCGTTGCGGCTGAGTCTGTCCCTGGATTTTCCCCGACACGACGAGCAGGCTCGCCAACATGGCCACTGCCATTGCACCTACGATGAGCTTCTTCACGGCCTTCGCACTCCTTTGCTTGCCGGTTCGACGGCCGCTGGTGCCTTGGCACCCGTTGGCCTGCGGGACATGCCCCAAAGGGCGTCAACTTTCACATCGAGTCAGCCCGGTCACTCCGTGACTGCGGGGCCGTATTGTGCACACGCCACGATTTTGGTCAAGACGAGCATTTTTTCCTCAAGTCCCGACCGGCGGAATTTGCCGCAACGACAGTGCAGCCTTTCCCTTCAACGTCTTGACGCTCCGGCGGACGAGAAGTGAGCCTTTCTTCGGCATTACTCGATCCCGGGGACCGGATAGCTCCGGGCGAACTCCGCGATTTCGGCTTTCACTCGCGATGCGGCCGCGGCATCGTCCGGCGACTTGAGAATCGTCAGGATCCATTGGCCGACGCGTTGCATCTCGGCTTCCTTCATGCCGCGCGTGGTCAGGGCCGGAGTGCCGAGGCGGATGCCGCTGGGGTCGAGCGGCTTGCGTGGGTCATAAGGGATCATATTCTTGTTGACGGTGATGCCGGCGCGGTCGAGTGCTGCCTCCGCAATCTTGCCGGTGACGCCGTTCATTGACGTGACGTCGCACAACATGAGGTGGTTGTCAGTGCCGCCGCTGGCCAGCTTCAATCCGCCGGCGACGAGTGTTTGGGCGAGGACCTGGGCGTTGGCGACGATTTGCCTGGCATACTCTTTGAAGGAAGGCTGGAGTGCCTCCCCAAAGCAAACCGCCTTGGCGGCGACGATGTGCACCAGCGGGCCTCCCTGCAGGCCTGGAAATACGGTTTTGTCGACGTCCTTGGCATACTGCTCGCGGCAGAGGACCATGCCGCTCCTCGGACCACGCAGCGTCTTGTGGGTCGTGGTCGTGACGATGTCGGCGACCTCGACCGGGTTATTGTGCAGACCTCCGGCCACGAGCCCGGCGTAGTGAGCCATGTCGACCATCAGCTTGGCGCCGACTCCCGCAGCGATCTCGGCAAATTTGGGATGGTCGATCTCTCGTGGATAGGCACTCGCCCCGGCGACGAGGAGCTTGGGCCTGTGTTCCTTCGCCAGCGCGGCGACCTGATCGAAGTCGATGCGGTGATCGTCCTTCCGCACTCCGTAGTGTACGACGTTGTACAGTTTGCCGGAGAAGTTGAGGGCCATGCCGTGCGTGAGGTGCCCGCCGTGCGCCAGGTCCATCGCGAGGACGGTGTCGCCCGGCTCGATCAGCGCCATGTACGCGGCCATGTTGGCCTGCGATCCGGCGTGCGGCTGGACGTTCGCATGCTCGGCCCCGAAGAGCTCGCACGCCCGGTCCCGCGCCAGGTTCTCGACGACGTCAGCATACTCGCAGCCCCCATAGTACCGTCGGCCGGGATATCCCTCCGCGTACTTGTTGGTGAACACGGTCCCCGCAGCTTCCAGCACGGCGGCGGACGTGTAGTTCTCGGACGCAATCAGTTCGAGTCCGTCAGTCTGGCGGCGCTGCTCGTGCTGGACGGCCTCGAACACAGCGGAATCGGTTTGGGCAAGGGGAGACAGGGTCATGGCAGGCATTGGTTCGTTCCTGAGTCAGATTCGTTGCGGTTATAGTCCCTGCCGACGAGGAAGGCTACCGTGCTCCGTCACCCCCCGGTATGCTGATTGACAACATCCGAGTTGAGCGGAAAACCGCGGAGAACAGTCATGACCGCAGTCGTCGAGCCGGGCCGCCGACAGAGCGACGACTCGCTTCCGAGCGACGTCGTGCTCTACGAAATGGTCGATGGGAAACTCGCAGAGAAAGAGGTGAGTGCCTACGCCGCGTGGATCATTCTGTTCCTCGGACGCCGTCTGGCAAGCTTCTGTGAAGAACCTCGGATTGGGACAGTGACGACCGAGCTCGTCTTCATCCTCGATTCACGGAGGAATCTCCGACGCCGTCCAGACGTTGCCATTGTTGGTCCAGAGAAGTGGCCCCTTGATCAACCGCCGCCGCCGACTGGTGATTGGGATCTCGTGCCGAATCTCACAGTCGAGATTACCAGCCCGCACGACAGCATCGCGAAGGTGATGCGAAAAGTACGCGACTATTTTCGGCACGGAGTGACCGAGGTTTGGGTTGTTATTCCCGAGCGGCAGGTCGTGCAGGTCTATCGTTCAATCAGCGACGGGCGAACCTATGGGGTGGAGGATGTCGTGACCAGCGACCTCCTGCCGGGTTGGTCGATGCCAGTCGCGGAACTCCTGCCGCACGACCTGGAGCCGGAGTTCGACGAACCTCGTACTTGAGACTTGCGATCTCGTTCGCGGCCTCATTGAAAGACTAAACGGTGGCCGATTCCAGCAGCGAGCTCGCCGATCAGAATCCCACCGGCCGATTTTCGGATCGGGCGGACGACTACGTGCGTTATCGGCCCACTTATCCGGCGGCCGCCATTGACGCGATTCTGGATGGGCTTTCTCCGCCAATTGTCGCGGCTGATGTCGGAGCGGGAACCGGTATTTCGGCACGATTGCTGGCGGCACGAGGCGGACGTGTGATCGCCGTCGAGCCGAACGCGGCCATGCGAGCTGCGGGCGAGGCAGACGAACGCATCGAATGGCGTGACGGCACGGCTGAAGCAACCGGACTCGCCGCAGCCGCGGTGGACCTGGTGCTGTGCGCCCAGTCGTTCCACTGGTTTCGTCCACCGGAAGCACTGGCGGAGTTCGCCCGGATTCTGAAGCCCGGCGGACGTCTATGCCTGATGTGGAATCAACGAGACCCCAACGATCCATTCACTTCCGCCTATACCCAGGCACTGCTCGAAGTCGGGGCCGAACATCCGATGGAGCGCCGGCCCTTTGATCCGCTGGTCGTCGCCAGCACGGGCGATTTTGAGACGCCTCGCTGTCTGGAGTTTCCAAACACACAGCGGCTCGATCTGCCAGGCTTGATCGGCCGCGCTCAGAGCGCCTCATACGCCCCCAAGCAAGGTCAGGCGCACGAGGAGATGGTTCGTCAATTGACCGCGATCTTTCAACAGGGCAGAGACAAAGCGGGTTGTGTCACGCTGCGGTATGTCACGCGCACCTACCTGTCACTGCGGATCGAACCGCTCGACCGTCACTGCGTCGATCGCATGGCGACGAGGAGTTGACGTCGATCACGTCGGCGGGGCGAGCCTGCGAATGTTGCGTTGCCGCGGCCGAAACTCAACTGGATTTGGTTCACCGGCGTCGCGTATACTCGGAGCCATTCAACTCGCGGAATCATTTCGTCTGAGGATCGCAGGGCCTTCCGGCCGGAATCATCTGGGTCGTAAATCAGGAAGTGAGCATGACATCCGACATGGCAAAGAGGATGATCATCGGGTCGATGGCGGCCGCTGGGGTCGTGGCCCTGATGGCCTTGATGGACCTTGTGATCAAGATCCCGTTTGCCGGATACAGCATGGCGATGGACATCCTGTTCCTGTGCAGCGCAGTCATTGTCCTGTATCTGGGATGGGACGCCTACAAAGAACTGCGATAGCGAAACGGGGTTGACTCCCCCCGATCTCCGCCATGATGAGCGTGCGGGGGATTGAGGTATCTGGAGTGCCTCATTGAAGTTGCGAGAGTCGGCGTCACGCGCTGAACCAACGCCGTGTCGCCGCAAGGACGCGTCCTCCATTCAGAAATCTGAGTAGATCGCACTTGAGCTCGTCGGCCGTCTGATAGCGCTGCGCCGGGTCGGCGGCGGCCGCTTTGAGGATGATCGCTTCCAGGGAAGGTGGGATCTGTGACTGCACGGCCCGCGGCGTGACGATCTCACCTCGACAGATTGCCTGCTTCAACCCTGTCCGAGTCTTTGCGGGAAATGCTGGCCGGAGCGTGCACAGTTCGTAGAGCGTGATGCCCAGTGCATAGACGTCGCTGCGTTCGTCGGCCGATCCGGCAAGATGCTCGGGGGACATGTAGCGGAGCGTTCCGGCAACATCTGCCGGTTCTTCAACGCTGGAGATGTGTCGCGCCAGCCCGAAATCAGTGATCCAGACCACGCCGTCGGCATCGAGCAGCACGTTGGCCGGCTTGATGTCGCGATGCAGGAGACCTTTGCGGTGCGCGTGCCGCAGCGCTGCGGCGGCCTGCACGCCGATTTTGGCAAACTTTCTCCATGACCGAGCGGTGAGCTGGCGTCGCTCGGAAAGGCCGGATTGCGGGGCCCCATTCGCCACTGGGGGCCTGGTGGAGAGGGGAGAGGAACGTCGCGCGCCCCCCGCACTCGGTATTTCGTGCTCATACTGCCGCGCATGGGCACGTCGAATCTCTTCCGCATAGACCACGCCGTCGCGCTCGGACAGTCGCTCGATGATCCAGTCGAGCCCGACGCCGACGATGAATGGCATGACGTAATAGCTGAAACCCGCCTGCTCGCCGTACTGATAAACGGGCACAATGTTGGCGTGCCGCAGCCTCGCGGCCAACCGCGCTTCGTGGGCGAACTGTTCGCGCCAGGGCGAATCCGGGCTGTGCTGCCAGGGAAGGATCTTGACGGCGACCCGGCGTCCGGGGGGATCCTGATATCCCTCGAACACGACGCCCATTCCTCCCCGGCCAATTTCGTGCAGTATCCGACAATCGCCAAGTCGGTCGACGTCAATCGTGCTCGGCAAGGGACGAGCCGCGGCCGACTTGTCGCACTTCCAGTCCTCCATCGCGGCGACGAGCGGAAACAAGCGGCGGATGTCGACCGCGTGTTGCGGGTATCGCCTCGCATAATCGTCGACGGTCGGAGACAACCCCTGACGGTGCTCGTCGACAAACTGCGAGGCGAGCACCTCGACGGAGTCACGTGCCCGTGAAGGCTCGCTCGCCTCGTGCCGCGGCAGGCCGATCGGTTGGGCGGCGATTTCGTCAGAGAGCACGTCGTCAGGCATGTCTGTCGTCAGGAGAGTCAGCGGAAGATCGCCCGTGTCGAGAAACGCCGCATCAATCGTTGAAAAACCCGGGGATCGCTTCCAGCACCGTTCGCAGGCGGCTGATGGCGCGGATATACCTCAAACTGGCGGCCTGCTCGCTGAGGCCCAGCAACTCGGATGTTTCCAGGTTGCTGAATTCCTCGAAATGCCGCAGTGCCAGCACTTCGCGATCGATCTCGCTCATCCCCGTCAGCGCCAGATCAATCTGCTCCGACAATTCGGCCCGCAGTGCCGCCTGCGACGGCGACGTCAGATGTCCCAGCAGATGAAAGGACAGCGAGTAGGAAGTGGAAGCAGGCGACCAGCGGCCTTGAATGGAGATGTCCCGTGACGCGTCCCGCTTCTGGGTGCCGATATGGCGGCGATGGATATCGACCAGCGTCTGCGTGACGATCATCCGCATCCAGATGAAGAATGACCGAGGATGGTCATACAGAAACCGGTCCATCCGCTGCACGGCGTTCAGATAAGCTTCCTGCAAAACATCGTCCGTGTCCACGCGCCCCTGCAGACGCCGATCGAGGCGAAAACCGACGATCCGCGACAACCGGTCCCGATATAACG
>JAHBXU010001120.1 GCA_019636315.1 Planctomycetaceae bacterium
TTCGCGTGCGAAGTCGCGGACGCTTTGAAGCGCCGGTCCGTCCGGAGAATGGAGCGGTCGCGCATACAGGTAGGCATAGTTGGTGTGGCAGGTAAAGCATTTTCGTTGCTTCTGCCACGACAGAGCCGCGGAATCGAGGAAGTGGACCGCTCTGTCCAGGGAATAGGCCGTCGCCTGCGGCTCGTCCGGAACATTGGGTCCGGGATCGACGACCGTTTCCAGAGTGACGTCGTCCTCCGCCGCAGCGAGCGAACCGTTGCCGACGACCGTGAACAGGGCGAACCCTGCGATACACAACCAGCGAAGGTGTTTCATCACGGCAGGGCTCCGGTATTCCAGGAGGGAGGCGCGGCGGGAAAGCTGCGGCTCAATGTACCACAGTCATGGGGCGCTTCTCAAATTCACGACCTTTCGATTGGACGGCTCCTTAGCGCGCACGGATGTTGGCTCAGACTCGCATTGCTGCACCAGCGATGGCGTAGACCCGTACGATATAATCTGCCGGGCGTGGGTTGCCCACGTCGGGTTGCTTCAGTGTATGATCAGAAGCGTCCCGCCGTGATATTCCTGTTTGAGGAGTGGATCCCTTGAAAATCGGTGCTCCCAACGTGTGTGCGCTCGTGTGTGTTTGGGGTGCGATGATTTCCTCCGCCGCGGGTCAATCCCCGCAGCTCGTGGCGCCGACCGAGGCCCTGCCGCCGGAAGAGCAGCGCCAGCAGTTTCATCTGCCGCCGGGTTTCGAGATTCAGTTGATTGTCTCGGAAGACGCCATCGGGCAGCCGATGAACCTGAATTTTGATGCGGCCGGTCGTTTGTGGATTACCAGTTCGATCACCTACCCCTATCCGACCGAGGGCGAAGGAGTCGAGCCGCGCGACGCGAACTTCGGTCCCGCGGAACCGCCGCCGGCGCGCGACTGGGTGACGGTTGTCGAGGGGATTGACGCGAACGGCAAGCCGCAGAAGGTATGGAAATTTGCTGAGGGGCTGAATATTCCGATCGGCGTTCTGCCGATCGGGGACGGCGCGATCGTCTTCGACATTCCGGCCATCACATTGCGTCGCGATACCAATGGCGATGGACAGGCCGACGCGTCTCAGCGGTTGATGTGGGGATTCGGCAACATCGACACACACGGCATGAACAATGCCTTCACGCGGTGGATCGACGGCTGGGTCTATGCGTGCCACGGGTTCCGCAACACGTCGAACGTGGAGTCCATTGACGGCCGGACGCTGACGATGAACTCGGGCAACACGTATCGGTTTCGCAAGGACGGAACCGAGTTGGAGCAGTTCACCTGGGGGCAGGTCAATCCGTATGGACTGACATTCGATCCGTGGGGCAATTTGTACTCGGCCGACTGCCATTCCCTGCCGCTGACGTTGCTGCTGCGAGGCGCGTACTATACGAGCTTTGGCAAGCCGCACGACGGGCTGGGCTTCGCGCCGGATATGATCGATCACAACCACGGCAGCACCGGCATCTGCGGGTGTGCGTGGTACGAGGCGGATCACTTTCCGCCCGAGTACCAGGGATGCATATTTCTCTGCAACCCGGTGACCGGCCGTGTGCATCGCGACCGC
>JAHBXU010001121.1 GCA_019636315.1 Planctomycetaceae bacterium
CATCGCGCGAATGACGCCCTGTTTGAGCTCCAGTGAACCCGCGGGGCCCACCAGCAGGCACCCCGGCGTCCCCTGAACGTCACCACTGATGCGGACCGGAATCTCAAGGCCGAGTGAAATTGAGTCGGTGAAAGCCAGTTCGACCTGTGAATCGCCGCGACACGGGCCCAGCACACGAACCTCGGGAAGCATTCGCCGCCGCGGACCGACAATCGCCACCGTCTCTTCTGCGGCAAAGAAACCGGTCTGATAAAGGTCGCGGATGGGCGTCAGCTTACGCCCCGGCCCAAAGAGAATCTCGACGTGCTCCTCAGTGAGGTGGCAGTGCCTCGCCGAGATATTGACGACGAGCGGATTTGGTTTCAGGGCAGCGCCGTTTACCGGGCCAACGTCGAGACGGCGCGAAAGGATGTCGCGAACAATGCGTTCAACGTCTGTGCGAGCGAGAGTGGTGGTCATGGATTCTGCCTGGCCGCACCTCTGAAGTGCGCGACCGATCGTGGATCATGTTGCGATGATCAGTTCAATCCCGTGCTCCTTCACGATCCGTCTCCATTCCTCCGTGATGCCGCTGTCGACCACCAGGCGGTCAACTCGATCGAGCGGACAGAGGTGGGCAAGCTCCGAATGCCCCAACTTGCCGCTGTCGGCCACAACGATGACTTCGTCCGCGGCCTCCATCATTTGCCGCTCGGTTTCGACGAGCAACGAATTGCTGTTGAACAGCCCGGCTTCCGTGATGCCGCCGACACTCATCACCAGCCGCCGCGCGTGAACCCCCTTAAGAGCCTCCACCGTGAGACTTCCCAATGCGACGCCCGTTTTGGGATAGACATAGCCTCCCAGAAAGATGAGTTCGATGTTCGACGCCCCGACGAGCAGGTTGGCCGCCGGCAGAGAGTTGGTGACAACCTGGAGCGTCTTGCCGTTCAGGTACCGCGTGACTTCGAGCGTCGTCGTCCCACCGTCAAACAGGACCGTCTCCCCCGATTCAATCAACTCGGCCGCTTTCCGACCGATCCGTTGCTTCTCCTCCGTAGCGCGACTGCGGCGATCGTCGAATCCGGTCAGGGAGTCTCCGATGTACGCCGCACCGCCGCGAGTCCTCTTGAGCTGCCCAATTCGATCAAGATATTCCAAATCCCGTCGGATCGTCGACTCACTGGCGCCGACCTCGTCCACGAGCTGCTGAAGCGAGATATACCCCTTCGATTCAGCAATTTCCAGAATGCTGTCGCGTCTCTGATCGACGAGCATGATTGGCTTTGACCCTGGACGAGAAGAGCATCACGAGAAGTATGGCAAACTGAACTTCCAGTTTCAATCAAAATCATTCACTTTCTATTGAATTCGATCGAAACTGGTAATCCTTGCGCAGAATTCCTGACTTCTCAAAAGACTACACGATGGATTTCCACCGCGGATTTCTCCACAGGGGAATGTGTTGCTTTTCGGCAACACGCCCACCTCACTCCGCGGGCATTCGCGAACGGCCGCACGCGTGGCAGAAACCGTGCAGCACAGAAAATCGGCGTGGGCGTTTCAAGCGGCCCCTACGACGCAGGCTTCAACCGTTTGAGCAA
>JAHBXU010001122.1 GCA_019636315.1 Planctomycetaceae bacterium
TGCCTGGCGACGGAGCGAGGAATCGAAGTCTGCGCGCCGGTCCATGACGCTGTGCTGGTCGGGGGGCCGGATCACGAAATCGAGGCCGTCGTCGAGGCGACTCAGGCGGCCATGCGTGAGGCGTCCGCGGTCATCCTGGACGGATTCGAGTTGCGAACGGACGCGGCCATCGTGCGGCATCCGGATCGATACATGGACGAGCGAGGCCGGCGAATGTGGGATCTGGTCTCGCAGATTCTGGCAGAGGTCGGCGAGCCGGCGGAGGTCGACGCGGTCCCGTTCTGATTTTTCATTTGCGGACAAGGCCGTCCGGGAGCGGACAACGTTGTCCGCCAGCGGACACCCGGTGCACTCTATCTAATACTCTTTCTAAATACTCTGTCTTAATAGTAATAGAGGAAGGAGCGCAGAAGATGGTTGAGACTTGGGAGGAGCGGTTAAGTGATGCGTCATTGGAGCGACATAAGCTCGCTCAGCGCAGACGATCGGAGGAGTTCGTATTTCGGGTTCCAGTGGCCTGGCTGGCTAAGGCCAATGCTGTCAATCCCACGGCTGCGGTAGTGGGAATGGCCATCTGGTTCCGCGTCGGTTGTGAGCAGTCCCGCACTGTGGCGGTCGGCCACGCGGTCTGGTCCCGATTTCGTCTCAGCCGCCAACAAGCCTACCGCGGTTTGGCGTCGTTGGAATCGATCGGACTGATTTCAATCGAGCGCCATCGGGGCCGGAATCCCGTGGTCACCCTTCACACCACCAAAGCGAGGTCGAAATGAGCATTGAAGTGTTGGAAGCCTATCGACGGGGGATCGCCGATGCCGCGGCATTGTCTGCCGACCTGGTCGAGTATTCGCCCGCTGATCGCCAAACGCTGGTTGATCATCTCCGCGGCATTTCGCAGGCCGTCAGCGGGGGCGTGGACTGTTCGATGTCCGAGCTATGGAGGGCCGCCGCGCCCGCTGTGAACTGGCCGGCGGCGTCAGAATGACTCAGTGGCCATGCCCAGCGCCGACGCACGAGCGGGCCACGCAGGACCACCAGCGGCCGGGCGGCGGGGGCCGGTGGGTCCTTCCCACGCCGCACCGTCCGAGACCCACTTGCGATAAGCCAGTTTGGTGCGTACACGTATTTTGTGACAGTAGAGAGGACAAGCAAAATGGGTAACAAGGTCACCGACAGCATCTACCAGTTCCTCGCTGAGGTGCTCAGCGAGAGTGACGCGATCTGGACGACGCCGCGATGGCCGGGCAACAAACGAGCTTTCCGCAACCTTGTGCCGTTGCGCCAGCAGTACCGGGATCACGGCGTTCGGTGGAAGGTCGGCGGAGACGATGCCGCGCGCAAGGCCGGTCAGCGGCTTCTGCAGGATGCTGAGCAAGCCGGCTGGGTCACGCTCAGTAAATCACGCGGTTCCGACGGCATCACGCACGTCAAGTTGACGGACGCTGGCGACTGGACCGCTCGAGCGATCGTCGACTTAAACGACAAGGCCGAATCGTGGGACGCGATGGGAGCCATTTCTGTCGGCATCGATGACTGGGTGAGCGAGTTCGAGCTGGGCGTTGAACTCAATGACTCATATCC
>JAHBXU010001123.1 GCA_019636315.1 Planctomycetaceae bacterium
CCGGCAGAAAGTCCAGCAGATTGCCGTGGCCGCTACTCTTGGTGGGGTAGTAGTATGCCAGCTGGATGCGCCCGTTCGACGCCTGTGATTGGAAGTGCAACGTCGAGAGTTCGGTCGACACACCGCCGAAGCCCGACCACAACGGCTCCCACTGACGACCGTCAGGAGAGGACGACCAGAGCGCCCACAGATCCTTTCGCCGCAATCCGTGGTTCTCGTGCGTCGACCACATGATGCGGCCATCCATCAATAGCGTGGGGTGGAGTGCTCCCCGCAGGTTGAGGAAGCCGACCTGTTCAACCGTATTCGCGGGATCATGCAGTTGCAGCGCGAACAACTGCATCACCGGATGCTGGTCCCCCAGTTTGACGTGGCGACTGTCTGTCTGATTGGCCGGATTTAGGCGATTTCGCGAACTCGTGAAGATCAACCGGCCACCTGGCACCTCGCACGGCCCCGTGTTGTAGTCGCCGGGCACGGTGGAAAACGTGAGCTGCTCCAACGTTCGTGTTTCGACGTCGATCGCATACAGGTTGATGGCCGCTTCAAACGCGAACTTCACTTCCTGAACAACCGGGCTGTAAGCGAAGTAAACCCGGCGGCCGTCCAGGCTGACGCACGGATCCATCACTCCGCCGTTCTTGTTCGGCGGTGTGAACAGCGGTTCGTCCGACCCGTCCGGATGTAGAATTCGCAGATGCGATCCCACGTCCATCCCGGTAATCAGATCGACGTCCTGCAATCGCGGCTTCACCTCCGGATCACGCGGCACCGCGACATACACGACCGGATATTCCACCGCCAGCGCGGCTTGACAACACAACGCTGAGATTATTCCGATCAGTCGCTTCATCGTCGTTCTCACCAGGATGAGTTGTTCACAGGAAGACCAGTTTCGCTGAAACGTACACCCCATTCGATACCGATCCATTCTCATCTCCCCTCCGCTCCTGAATCAATCATTCGGAGTCGGCGAGCACAATTGGCCGCCCTGGAGGGTTCTGCCTTTAGTGTCCCATCGAGCCTGAACGTCTTCAACCACACGGGTCAAGCGCCAATTGGAATGAGTTTGATTTCTTCGGATTTGCCGTCAATTGCGCGGCCTGTGTGGAGAATACGGGCGACGAGGGCAACCCGAACGAATCCCAGCAGAAGCTTTCGAGCGTCTGGCCGTTCCGGCAAGGGAGTACACGAAGTTCTCTTGACGATTCGAACGGTTCGCAACACGGATAGGGTTCAATGGCCCTCCCGACGTTCTGGTATCGATCGCGGCCGGTTGTGCCGAACGACGGCAAGTCGCCTGAGTCACCACCTGACACATTCGTAGAATTCTGTACTTAACCGCATCACCGACCCTGTTTTGCCGTGGGACTACGGCGGAGTGCGGGAGAAATGCTGCGAAGCAGGACTCGCAGCTTCCCGAGGCCGCAGAGGTGAGCCAACTGTCCGGCGGCCGGTCACCATGACGGACGAGCAGCCACCAGCACATTTGCGGGCTCTGGGAATTCACCGTGCCGGGCCGCTTGTGGTGCCATAAACACGTTATTTCAAATGTCTTGTGGATATTTCTGGCCAC
>JAHBXU010001124.1 GCA_019636315.1 Planctomycetaceae bacterium
ACATCGCAAATCGAGGCGCGACCATTGCCGCGACGATCGCCAGCACGATGGCGATGATGATCCACCGCGTCAAATGCGGCTGCTGATGCGGTTGGGTCATGCGCTCCTGTCGCCGATGGAGGATCGTAGGGTCTCAAGCCTGTGCAGCCGCACATTTCCAATGTGCGGCTCAACGCAATGCGGCTGCAGAGGGTCGTCGCGTCACCGCCGTGCGGCGTCGCACTTGAGCGGAAGCCACTCACCGTTCTGTCCGCTGGAAGCGACGCACTGCTGGATGAAATACATTCCCTCGACGCCGTCGTAAACGTTCGGAAATACGGTGTCGCGGGTCTCGAACTTCTCTCCGGCCGCGCGTTGCGCCATGGCATCGAAGGCCGAACGGTACACGTTGGCGAACGCTTCCAGATATCCCTCGGGGTGCCCGGCCGGAATGCGGCAGGAAGACGCGTGAGCCGCGTTCGCAAACGGGGCGTTCGGATCGCGGAAGTAAATCTGGTGCGGCTTGCCGTTCTGGCGGAACGTCATGTAGTTCGGATTCTCCTGACGCCACTGCAGGGCGCCCTTCGTGCCGTCGATCTCGATGAACAGGTCGTTCTCGCGGCCGTGGGAAATCTGGCTCGCCGTCACGGTCCCTAACGCTCCGTTCTCGAACTGGATCACGGCGTGGCCATAGTCGTCCAGCTTGCGACCCTGCTCGAAGATCTTCAAGTGGCAGGATACGCGTTCGGGGAGCAGCCCGGTCATGTAGCGTGCCAGGTTATAGGCGTGAGTCCCGATGTCGCCGAACGATCCCGCCGCACCCGACTTCGATGGATCGGTCCGCCACGCGGACTGCTTCTGTCCTTCGGTTTCCAGCCGCGTCCGCAGCCAGCCCTGGATGTAGTTGGACCGAATGGCGTTAATTTCGCCGAGTTCACCGGAGAGGATCATCTGCCGGGCCTGTCGGACGAGCGGATTCCCGGTGTAGTTGTGTGACACGGCGAACACGACGCCGCTCTTTTCCACCAGCTTCTGAAGCTCGAGCGCCTGGGCGTAATCGAACGTCATGGGCTTGTCGCAAACGACGTTAAAGCCTTTCTCCAGTGCGGCTTTGGCAACTTCGAAGTGCGTGTGGTTGGGCGTGGCGATGGAGACGAAGTCGATGCGCTTGTCGGCCGGCAGGGCGGCTTCGCCATCGACCAGTTCGCGATACGACCCGTAGGCCCGGTCGTCCGGAATGTCGTACGACGGAGCGGATGCTTTGGCCTTTTTGGGATCCGACGAGAGAGCGCCTGCCACCAGCGCGGCCCGGTTGTCCATCACGGCGGCGGTGGCATGCACCCGACCGATGAACGCTCCCTGCCCGCCCCCCACCAGGGCCATTCGCAGTTTCCGGTTCAGCGATCCGTTGGTCGTATCCATGCAGGTCTCCTGTAAGCAATCGTTGAGGCAAGTCACTGTCAGATCGAGAGACGCGGTCCTAGCGTGCATCCACGGCAAGTCAGGATACTCGCGAGGATTTGTGAAGACAACGACACCGCCGCAAAGCGATGCGTCGGGGTGCAGGAGCGGATTTCGGTACGGGTGTCCAACTGCG
>JAHBXU010001125.1 GCA_019636315.1 Planctomycetaceae bacterium
CGGCCGTCCAGGAGATCTGCGTACAGCTGTTCGTGGCGGCGAGCCATACAGGCCGCGGTATAATGGGCTTCGAAACGGTATCGCGCCGCGTCGGCCATGCTTCGGTGATCCGCGACGTCCTCCAGCACGCGACGCAGCCCCGCGGTCAAACGCTCGGGGCTTCCCGGCGAGACCGCCATTCCGCAAGCCGGAGTCCCTTCGATCAGCAGGCGGTTGTCACCGACGTCGGTGACAACGCACGGCAGACCGGCCGCCATCGCTTCCAGAATGCCCATGCTCATCGCTTCACTGCGGCTGCAGTTGATATAGACGTCGAACAGTCGCAACCAGTCGCCCACCCGTGCTTGCCAACCGACCAGATGAACACGATGAGCGATCCCGAGGCTCTGCGCCTGGTCCGCGAGCGACTGGCGATTCGGCCCGTCGCCAACAAGCACCAGATGCACGGGGGCGGACCCACTGTCTAGCGGCGCGGTCGCCGCGACGGCGGAAGCAAAGTCTTTGACGTCGACAAATCGTCCCACGCTGCCGACCACGCAGGCGGAGTCGGGAATGCCCAGTTCTCGTCGCAACTCACTTCGCGAACGCTGCATCGGATGCTGCAACGGGTCTTCCACACCGTTCGGAAGATATAGCATGCGTGATTCTGCAAATCCCGACCGGACCGAGATCTGATGGCGAACCGATTCCGCACAGATGACGACCGCATTCGCCCGCTCGAACGCCCAGCCCTCTGCCCGTCCCCGCAGGCGTTGCTTGAGCCCACTCAGTTTGTGATGTAGGCCCTGGCCGTGCTCCGTGTGCACGTGCACCGGCACTTTCGCCCACCGCCGCGCCACCGAGGTTTCAATCAGCGTTCCCCAATTATGCGAATGCACCACGTCGATCTCGCGATCTCGCAGGACTTTCGCCAGTCGACGCAGGGCTCCCAAGTCGTTGCCCGTGCGCTTATGCAACTCCAGAATGGATACGTCGTCCTGTTCGATCCAGTCCGCAGCTCGCCCGTTATGGGTCAACGCAATAATGGTTGGTTGGAAATGACGACGGTCCAGATGATTCGACAGGTGGGCCACGCAGCGCTCAATGCCCCCCACGGCGAAGATATGCACGATGTACGCCACCCGGATCAATGCACGGACTCCTGTGCAGCCACGTGTTCTACACGCCTGAGCGGTCGTTGGATTGTCGCCTGGAGACGCTCAAAAAGGACACCCGGACGCGGACTCACTTCTCTCAGCCCGGTATAGCCCAGCGCCTTCGCGACGGGATCGGTCAGGACGCGGGCGACGACCCGCTCCCAGGGAGAGATCCGCAAAGCATGTTTGTCGAGCCGCTGTCCCACGCGTTCCGCGAGCGTTTCCCGCCGAATGCAAACGCACAGACGGTCTTCAAGCTCGTTCAGGACATCGGAATCCGGTCGCAAATCTTCATAGCGGACGATCAATGCATCGAGTGCGACCCGGTGTTCGAGAAAGGACTCCGCCAGGTATCGCCAATGTGCCATGAAACGTCCGACTCCACGGACGCGATGCGTCGGACGAACCGTGTACCAGCGTTTGCCCTTATAAGAT
>JAHBXU010001126.1 GCA_019636315.1 Planctomycetaceae bacterium
CTGCGTCACCTCCACCAGTCCAAGTGTCTCCGGATGAAAATCACTCACGTCGAAGCCATTCCCGTTAATGTTCCTCTCAAGGCGGGGATGACCACGAAGACGTCGCACGGCGTCCATGCGACGTCACCGTATGTCATCGTCCGTCTGCACACGGATGCAGGATTGATCGGTCTCGGCGAAGCGACCGTCGCACCACGCTGGAGCGGCGAAACGAGCCATGGCAGCGTGGCCATCATCAATGGGTTATTCGCCCCTGCATTGATTGGTGAAGATCCCACGCAGATCACCCGCCTGCGGCGCAAGCTGGAAGCGACCATTCGTCTCAATCCCTTCACCAAGGCGGCTGTTGAAATGGCGCTCTGGGATTTGTCCGGCAAAGCCGCGGGCGTCCCTGTCTATCAACTGCTCGGAGGCAAGGTGCGCGACGAGATGGCGATTCGCTTGGTCGTCGGATCGCTCGATGTCGCGAGCGCTGTGGCGCTGGCGCAGCAGTTTCTCGATGCGGGAGTGAAGTGCCTCAAAGTGAAGGTCGGCCTCGATCCGGATCAGGACGTCGAGCGCGTGCGGGCGGTTCGCGAGCTGGCGGGTCCGGACATTCCGATCAGCGTCGACGCCAACTGCGGCTGGACGGTGCCGCAAGCGGTGCAGACGCTCGCGCGACTCCGCGAGTTCAAGATTCTGTTCGCCGAGCAGCCGATCGCGACCGGCGATCCATCGGAGATGGCCGCCCTGCGACGACGCACGGAAATTCCTCTGATGGCAGATGAGAGTGCCTTCACTGCGGGTGATGTCTGGACGCTAACGACCCATCGTGCGGTCGACATCGTCAGCGTCTATCCAGGCAAGAATGGCGGCATTCAGGGAACCGTTGAGTGCGTGCATGCCGCCAAGGCGGCGGGAATTCCCTGTGCCATGGGGAGCAATCTGGAGCTGGGCATTGGAACGGCCGCCATGCTGCATCTGGGCGCCGCTCTGCCGACAATCGCCAGCGAGCGGTTTCCGGGCGACTTTATCGGTCCGCTCTACCATGAAGCGGATTTGCTCACGCAACCGCTTGTCCTCGGACCGGCCGCTGCCCGCGTGCCCGACGGTCCCGGATTGGGCGTTGAGGTGGATGAGGCTCAATTGGAACACTACCGCGACCGTAGCACGGTCGCTCAGTCAACGGGAACAACGACGGAATTGACATTCGAGGGATGAATCAGGCGATCTCTTCCGCCGGCGATGCACTTCAATCCCAGGCCGATGGCTTCACCGACGGACATAATCGGTCCAGTTCAATTGTCTCGCCGAGGGAGCGCCCGACGCGTCCTCTGAATTGTCCGACGGCCAAGCCGTCGGCTTGGGATTTCGTGACGGATCAATATTTCTAGCCGCGGCAGCGAGCCGGCGTTATGATAGTGCCGCACGGATGGCGTGAGATTCGCCTCCCGTCGATCCTCCCCTGTGATCGTGACCGAAACCGCGTGTCCTCAGGAGAAAACGAGCATGTTTTCAGCGTTTGATCGACCGACGCGGATGTGTGACGGATGGCGTAGGCGCGAGTTTTTGCGTGT
>JAHBXU010001127.1 GCA_019636315.1 Planctomycetaceae bacterium
TTTCGATGAAGATGTCGGGGGAGTTGAAGGCGACCAGCGATTCCCGGCGGGCCGTCTCGTAGGCGTTGGCGAACTCCTTCTCGGCCAGGACGATCCGCATGCCGCGGCCGCCGCCGCCGTGCGCCGCCTTGAGAATCACCGGAAAGCCGAGTTTCTTCGCTTCCCTGAGGCCCTGCTGGGCGTCTGTGAGGGCCTCCGCGGTGCCCCCCAGGACGGGAACTCCCGCGGCGGTGGCGATGCGCCGCGCGGCCGTCTTGTCGCCGAGCTGCTGGAGATGTTCGACCTGGGGGCCGACGAACGTGATGCCGGCCTCGAGGCAGGCCTGGGCGAATTCGGGCTTCTCGGACAGGAAGCCGTAGCCGGGATGGATCGCGTCGACGCCGTTCTCCTTCGCGATCGCGATGATCGCGGGCACGGTCATGTAGGACTTCAGCGGTTCGCCGGCCTGGCCCACCTGGTAGGCTTCATCGGCCTTGAACCGGTGCAGCGCGAAGCGGTCCTCATGGGCAAAAATGGCGACCGTGCGAATCTTGAGTTCCGACGCGCTGCGAAACACGCGGATCGCGATTTCGCTGCGGTTGGCGACCAGCAGTTTGTTGATGGCGGGCATGTCGAGAGTCTGGCGTGCCCCGGCCGATTTTCAAGCGGGTCCGTCACGCCTGGCCCCGAAGTGAGAATGGCTGGCCGTGCGATTGCGATTCCCGAGCAATACCGCGTCCAGCTCTTCACTCCAGTCGAGATCGGATGTGCCAGACTCGCGTCTGCCCGTCATTGGGATGGCAGGTGAAATACGCTTCGACAGGACCCAGCTGGATCCTGCGAACGTCTTCGGGGATCACGCCGATTCGCTGCCCAAGCATGTTCAATGATGGAACGTCCAGCTGCCCGGCGAAGACGCGTTGTCCCTTGGAATCGGGAGAGACCCTCAACAGCGACTCGATCTCATTCGGATCGACTGCGCCCGTCGATGCGGCATCAACAGTGCGAAGCACGATGACGCCGAGCGGCCGCCCGTCCGAACTGGTGACATGTTTGGCCTCAGGAATCGTTGTCGCTTCTTTCGGCGCGTGGAAACGCCAGACGACATGGCCAGAAACCCCGGAGCCCTGGCCGCCCATCCCACCCCTGACTGCGTCAGGGCATTTCAGCCCACTGAGATCGCGGCGCATCGCCAAATCGACCAGTGCCCAAGAGAGGACTCGAACCTCCACGGGTGTTACCCCACTAGGCCCTCAACCTAGCGCGTCTGCCAGTTCCGCCACTTGGGCTGCAAGTGAATCCGCCTTGTATCGCGCGAACCGAACGCCTGCAAGCGGCCATTCGATTTCACGATCTTTCCCCGTCGCTTCCGCCGCGCGGTCCGCACAATGCCGCCAATCCGCGCGAACCATCCGGTTCTCCGCTTCCCGACCGCTGACGCAGCTCCATCCGCAGGCTAGACTTAAGCTACACGACGCCCTCCTTGCATGAACCCTCCCGCCTCATCATGCCGCGACGTCCCCCGCAGTTCGTCCCCGCCGCGCTCCTCCTGACGCTGGCCTCCCTTGTCGGTGCG
>JAHBXU010001128.1 GCA_019636315.1 Planctomycetaceae bacterium
ACAAGCGACATTGGTTCCCAGGCCCGCCATCCCAGTTTGAGATCAAATCATCGATCGACTTCCAGCCGCGAAGATTGAAGTAGCCCACACAGAAGTCTCCCCGCTCGGAGATCTGAAGTGTGTCGCGAAGCGCCGGCAGGAGTCCCGTTTCAATGTTGTCAAATATACGTGGCATTGAACCCCAGTACGTCGCTTTGCGTGTTACGCCGCTTTGCCGTGTTTTGAATGCATAACGTAATAGGTGCGGGCTGGTCGGCGGTCATTCGATGTCTTTCCCATTTTCGTGATGCACGGTGTGAACCTTGGTGAGCTTTTCAATTTCGTCTTTTCGGAAGCGCCAAGTGCCTCCAACCTTGAAGCCGGGAAGTTTGCCGTCGGCCGCAAGGCGGTATGCCGTTTTCTCGTTGATCTTGAGGTACTCCGCGACCTCGCGGACCGTCATGATGTCGTTGCTCATTGGCGCGAAGGCCCTCTCGAGAAGCGATACTGAGAAAATGCGGGAAGATTGCGGAAACTGCAAGTGGGTGCACATTTTGAAACTATTTGAGCATGGGCGTGCCGGGAACGCACTGCCGCTCAACCGACACGCCCATCCTGCGTCATGACAGGCCGACGCCAGCCACGCGGCCGGCGAAAACTCGAGCCGACCTGGTGGGCTCCGAGCGGGTTCGCCGCCATCCCCACCGCCGCGCTCGATCCGCCCCACAGTGCGGCGTCTCCCGCGGTCCCCGCGCTTGTCGGGTCCGGGTCCCCATCGGTTGTCGCGATCCGGTCAGGCTGCGGCCTCGGGCGGCAGCGTGGATGTCATGTCCGCGATCGCCTGGAACTCGGTCAGGAACTCGGGGCGATGCTGCATGAGGTAGCGGACCACCCGGGCATTGCCGAGCAACTTCGTCAGGTAACCCTTGATGACGGTCAGATGCAGGTGGTCCTGACCGTAAGTCTCCTGAATGGAGGTGATCGACTCCTGAAGGCGCGCCAGCTCGCTCTCCATCCGGGCCATGGTTTCGGGCGTGATGCCCTTGATGCGCTTGGGCTTCGCACCTTCCGCAAGCTGTGCCTGCGGGGTGCCGGCCAGGATCGCAGAGGCATAGGCGACCGAGTAGTTGTTGGCGTTGACCAGCAGCTCGGCCGCCTCCAACTGGCGCAGTGGCTTCATTTTCCGGAGAATCTCGAAGACGGCCATCGGACAGGGTTTGTCCTTGAGGATGGCGACCGCCTCATCGCAGATCCCGTTCAGCATGCGGACCTTGCGGCGAACGCTCTGGGGATTGATGTCCAGCGCCTTGGCGATCTTTTCCTCCGGAACGCCGCGCTCGATGGCGCGCCGGATCATCTTGTGCTCCTGGACCGGCGACAATCGGCTGATCCGCTTGTTGTAGGTGAATGCCTCATCGTCGGTGGAAACCAGACACTCGACCTGTTCGATGCCGAGATCCTTCAACACTTCGATGCGAACATGACCGTCCAGCAACAGGAAGGTCCCCGGATTCGCGGGATCGCGAGCGACCACGGGCGGTTCGACGAGGCCGACCTCGCGGATCGAGGAGG
>JAHBXU010001129.1 GCA_019636315.1 Planctomycetaceae bacterium
TCTGCTGATTGCGCCACACCGGGATGAACTCAGCGATCTGGCCGGCGCGTTTAATGACCTCCTGGGTCAACTGCAGCAGGCGTTCGAGAAACAGCAACGATTCGCGGGTGAAGCCGCGCATCAACTCCGGACGCCGCTGACCATCCTGCGCGGCGAAATCGACGTCGCGCTGCGGCGACCGAGAAACGACGAAGAGTATCGCCGGGTGCTCCGCACACTCGGCGATCAGACGCACGAACTGCAGCAGATCGTTGAAATCCTGTTGCAGCTCGCACGCCTCGAAGGGGAAGACGCCCGTTTCGATCAGGAACGCGTCGACCTGACCAACTGGTTGCCGTCCCAATTGTCCCGCTGGTCTGACCATCCCCGTGCCGTCGACCTCAGGGTCCATGCTGAGAATGACCTGTGGGTGACGACCTCTCCGGCCCTCCTGGCGCAGGCGATCCACAATCTCCTCGACAATGCTGTGAAATACAGTCCTCCCGGCAGCCCGGTGACGCTCGCCGCGGCGCGGCAAGCGGGCTCCGTCATCCTCACGGTGACTGACGAGGGTGTCGGAATCTCGTCTGACGAGCGGTCAGCAATCTTTGACCCGTTCTACCGCGGCTCCTTCGCACGTCGAAGGGGAATCGTCGGAACAGGGTTGGGGCTGCCGTTGGTCGCACGCATTGCCACGGTGCTTGGCGGCAGCGCCACGTGTGATGGCCGCCCTGGTCAGGGGAGCCGCTTTACTCTCTCGCTTCCGCTGAGCGATGACCTTGATCGCCCTCCGGCGACAACGCAAGAGGATCATCTGATCTCAAAGACGTGACATCATCGGGCTCGATCACGGGGTAATCCACTGGCTGGATGTCGGCGAGAGGAAGCGAGGGTTCCCACCAGTTGCTTGGCAAGCGGTGACTGGCTTGGCATGATGGACATTCATCGTTCTCACAAACTCGCCGCGTCGACTCTGATCTTCCCTGGGATACACATGCTCCGATCGCTCCCCCTGACCAGTTCCCTGCTGCTGCTCACTTTGTCGGTCCTCCTCCCACCTTCGGTTGTCCGTGCAGACAATTCCGACGCCAGTGAATGGACGTCGCTGTTCAACGGCGAGTCACTCGACGGATGGGCACGACACAGCGGCGAGGCGACGTTCGAGGTGAAAGACGGCATGATTGTCGGCACGGCGGTCCCGAATACCGGGAACAGCTTCCTGTGCACCGCGGGAGAGTACGGCGATTTCGTTTTCGAATGCGAGTTTCAGGTCGATCAGGGGCTCAATTCGGGTGTGCAGTTCCGCAGCCAGTTCTTCGACAAGGCAACCGAAATCGATCTTGGCGAGGGGAAAACCCGAACGGTCCCCGCCGACCGGGTGCACGGTTATCAGTGTGAAATCGACTGTGCCGACAAGCCGCGGCGCATGTGGACGGGCGGCATTTACGATGAAGGACGTCGCGGGTGGCTCTTTCCGGGGCCCAAAGGCGGCGATGACGACCGCTTCACTGAGGACGGAATTCGTGTCATCGATGCGGACGGTTGGAACACGTTCCGGATCGAGTGCCGCG
>JAHBXU010000113.1 GCA_019636315.1 Planctomycetaceae bacterium
ATTCGCCGACCGGCTGAGCTGGGTGACGTCGGTGTGCTGTTACGACGGCGGAGTCTTCGTGTTGGCGCCTTCCGAATTGCTCTATCTCAAGGACACCGATGGCAACGGCCGAGCCGACGTGCGGCGGATCGTTTTCACCGGATTCAGTCGCGAGAATGTGCAAGGGCTCGCGAACAACATGAAATGGGGGCCGGACAATCGAATCTATGTCGCAGCCGGCACAAACGGCGGGGAGCTGATGCGTGACGGCAAGTCGCTGGGCAGCCTGCGCGGAGCGGATTTCTGTTTCGACCCTCGGACCCTGAAAGTCGAATTCCTGATCGGCGGACGGCAGTTCGGTCACAGTCTGGATGACTGGGGACACCGCTTCGTGTGCTCCAACAGCGATCACATCCAACACGTCGTGTTCGAACGCCGCGATCTGGAAGGAAACCCGGGGGTGCCGGTGCCGGCAGCCATTCGCAGCATCGCCGTCGAAGGCGCAGCCGCTCCCGTGTTTCGCACCAGTCCGCCCGAACCGTGGCGCATCGTCCGCACGCGCCGCCGCGCGGCAGACCCGGAGTTCCGCAAGCGACTGCCTCCCACAGAACTCGTGGCGATTGGTTTCTTCACGTCAGCGACGGGAATCACGATCTACCGCGGAGACGCTTATCCGGAGGAGTTTCGCGGGAACGCGTTCATCGGCGATGTGGGGGGCAATCTGATTCATCGCAAGACGCTCAAGACTGACGGCGCGACGTTCATCGCCACACGCGCCGACGAGGGGGTCGAGTTTCTGACGTCGACCGACACCTGGTTCCGGCCGGTGAATTTTGTGAACGCACCGGACGGTTGTCTCTACGTTCTCGATATGTACCGGGAAACGATTGAACACCCCGTGTCAATCCCGGAGGACATCAAGTCGCATCTCGACCTGGAAAGCGGCGACGGCCGGGGCCGCATCTGGCGACTGGCTCCGCCGGACTGGAGCTTCCGCCCGCCCGCCGCACTCGGGGACATGATGTCGGCCGAACTTGTTGTTCAGCTTGCTTCGGCGAATGCCTGGAATCGTGAAACGGCGCAGCGGCTGCTTTGGGAGCGGCGGGATCGCTCCGTGATCTACGATCTAGGCCGTGTGGTGCGCTCGTCCCCCTCGCCGCTCGCGCGAATGTACGCCGTTGAAGCACTCCGGGGTCTCGACGGGCTTCTTATTGGCGATATCGCCCTGGCGCTGGCGGACCCGGACGTGCGTGTGCGGCGACACGCGCTGGGCGTGTTGTCGCGAGTGATCGACGAGGCGCCCAAGCCCATCGCAACGCATTCCGAGATCCAGTCGGCCCTTTCAAGGATGGCCGCACAGCCGGATCCGCAACTCGCCGTGCCGCTGGCACTCACCGTGCGACGCAGCGATGAACTGCGATCCCGCCTCTGGCATGAACTGGCGACTCATGCGGAACTCACACCCGATGTCCGGGCCGCGCTGCTGATGGGGGCGACCGGTGATCGCATGAAACTTGTTCGCAGCCTGGCGGAGACGGCTCAAGGCGACTCACTCCGTCTCTTGCTTGATCTGACGGAGATGATCGGATTGGCGAACAACCCTGCGGAATCAGCGGGGGTCATCGCAGTGGTTGCAGGAAGCGAGTGCCCGGACAGCATCCGTCCGCAATTGCTGACCGCCCTGGGCCGCGGGCTGCAACGGAGATCAGTGGTGTTGTCGAGCGTGCTCGATTCCGCGGCAGTCCCCGCACCGGATCGGGAGCGAGTTGAGTTGCTGCTGGATGCGAACCTCAACGTGGCGTCGGATGCGACCCACGATGAAGCCACGCGCATGCAGGCGGTGCAGCTTTTAGGTTATGCGGCTGGGGAGGAGGTCCAACGCGTGCTGGGCGATCTGCTGCTGCCGCAGACGTCGCAGCAGTTGCAACTCACGGCAATCGATGCGCTGGCGCGACACACCGGACCCGAGCCGGGCCAGATGCTGCTAGAACACTGGGAGTCGTTCGGACCCGGTGCCCGCAAGGCGGCCGTCAACGCCATGCTGTCGCAAACGTCGCGGACCAGCGAACTGCTCGAAGCCATCGCAACTGGCACGGTCAATGCGGGCGATCTGGAGCCGGCGGATCGTCAATTGTTGCTGAATCACCCGGAGATGAGCATCCGTGAACTGGCCGTTCGCGTGCTGGGACAGCCGCCTGCCGATGATCGAGCCGCTGTGCTTGCGAGTTATGAGCCGGGATTGGAAGCCGCCACCGATGTCGAACGCGGACGGGCAGTCTACCGAAAGACGTGCGCGAACTGCCATCGGCTGGGGACGGAAGGTCATGCCGTCGGGCCGGATCTGGCATCGGTGAAGAACAAGTCGGCCCGCGATCTTCTGATTGCCATCCTCGACCCCAACCGCGAGCGTCAGCCCAACTACACGAGCTACACGCTCGTCACAACCGAAGGCCGCGTCGTCACCGGAATCATTACGTCCGAAACGGCCGACAGCGTGACGCTACGACAGGCGGAAGGGAAAGAGGAAACCGTCCTGCGAGAGGACATCGAACTCCTTCGCTCCAACGGCATCTCACTAATGCCGGCTGGGATGGAGAAGGACCTGACGCTGGAGCAGGTCGCGGACGTGATCGCCCTCATTCGCAATGGCGTCGAGTGAAAGGCGAGAATCGCGGCGACCCTCAGAGTCCGGAGCGTCAGCGACGGGTCGCCCCACACGATCGTTTGTCCCGTCGTTGACGCTTCCGTCTCCGACGGGCTGTTTGACCGGTCCCCGTCTGTGACGTAGGGTCTCGAAGATCGTTCCCCGATCGTCCGTCTCCGCATTGCGCTCCCGCGGGATGCGATTGTCGCGATTCTGACGATAATGCGGGGATACGGCCCGGGCGGGCTTGTCCCTCATTGGCCCTGTCACACGATTCCATGCCCGCGACCAGCGAAAAACTGACACCCGCAGAATTCCTGGCTGAGCTGACGTCGCAGAACGATGGCGACGCGCTGGAAGCTGCGATCGCCGGCGCTCTCAAAAGCGGTTCCACTTCGAACCCGTCAGCCGTGCTGGACGGAGGATCTCGCACCGATTCGTCCACGTCTGAAGACGATTCTGTCGCTCGGCCGGAAACAACAGCGAGTGGAGTGAATGCTCCCTCCGCAGCCCAGTATCAAAACGCGGGTCGCGGAGCCGTCACCCGTCAGCGGGCTGTGACGATCCCCGATGCGGTCCGCGGCAATTCGCAGCTATCCGAGCTGTTTGAGCGGGTCAACAATCTGCTCGGGGGGACAAACGTCAGCGATGAAAAGTTCTACCCGACCAGCCCGGAAACATTGGACGAGGCGCGGCTGACGTCGGAAGATGTCGAACGCCTGGTGCTCAAGTTCCTGCTGCAACGCGGTTCGGCCTCCGGGCGGGAAATCTGCAAGCAAGTCAAGCTCCCCTTCGCGCTCGTCGACGCCCTGTTGCGGGTCTGGAAGAAGGAACAGCTGGTCGCCTTCAAAGGAGCCGCCGAAGCAGGCGACTACGTCTTCATCATTACCGATAGCGGCCGCGATCGGGCCAAGCGGTATCAGGAGGAGTGCAGCTATTTCGGCGCCGCACCGGTCTGTCTCGAAGACTATTTGAAAGCGATGGAGGCGCAGAGCATCGCCAAGCAGGGAGCAACAGAAGATGACCTGAAGCGGGCGTTCTCGGACCTGCTGATCAGCGAAAACATGCTGGAGTGTCTTGGTCCCGCGATCAATTCCGGACGCGGCATGTTCCTGTTCGGCGAGCCGGGCAACGGAAAAACCAGCATTGCAGAACGCATCACATCGTGTTTCGGTTCGACCATCTGGATTCCCCGCGCTCTGGGAATTGACGGCGACATCATTCGCCTGTTCGATCCGGGCGTGCACGAAGTGGTCGAGCTGGAAACCGATGATGACAGCCTGTTCGATCTTTCCGGCGTCGACCAGCGCTGGGTGCGGATCGTGCGGCCGACCGTCATCGCCGGCGGCGAGTTGACGATGGAGGAACTGGAAGTCTGTCAGAACCAGACGACGAAGATCTGTGAAGCGCCGCTGCAACTCAAGTCGAACTGCGGCACACTCGTCATCGACGACTTCGGCCGTCAGACCATGCCGGTTGAGGTGTTGCTGAATCGCTGGATCGTCCCGCTGGAAAAGCGATACGACTTTTTGAACCTGCCGAGCGGGAAGAAGTTGCAGGTGCCGTTCGATCAGCTGATCATCTTCTCGACCAACCTGGAGCCGCGCGATCTGGTGGACGGAGCGTTCCTGCGCCGTATTCCCTACAAGATCGAAGTGCCCGACCCGAGCGAGGAGCACTTCCGCAAGTTGTTTGACATCATGGCCCCCAAGCTGGGTCTGGTGCACGATCCGACCGCCGTCGACTACCTGATCGATACCCACTACAAGCCGGTCAATCGTCCGTTCCGCGCCTGCCAGCCGCGCGATCTGCTCCTGCAGATTCGTAACTATTGCATGTACCGCAAGATGCCCAAGAAGGTCACTCCCGAGGGCTTTGACTTCGCCGTGAAGATCTACTTCTCGGTGATGTAGTCTGGGTGTCGCCCACGCTGCGAAGGCCTTTCTTACCTGGTTCCCCGGCGCGACCTTGTGGGAGAGAGTTTCGCAAGTTGGCATGAGCGCTGCTCTCGAACCGCAAAGTTTGCGGAGCTTTCCTGACGCGCTTGTCCGGTCGGTGTCCAGCGGTGTGTGGCAGAATCTGCCGGTTTTTGCTGGACGTCGTCAAGGAGCCAGCGATAAAGGGAAGTCGCGTGGAATCGGCGCCATTCCCCGTAGCGGCACCGCGGACGCACGCCTTGGACCAATTCCTATCCGCGGTCCATCTGGATGTTCCCTACCTGCCATTGTCGTTTCGTGATGGCAATTCTGACAATCTTTGCCGTCCTGTTTGGCCCGCATGGCGATTCGATCGAATTGGCCTGACAAGTCGATCCGGCTGCTGCGATGGGTCGCGGCTGTCGCGCTGATGGTCCCCACACTCTCCGTTGCGGAGACGACGTCCAACCACGGAACTCCAACGGGCCGCGCCGCCGGATTTTCATATCGTGCCACTCCTGCTTCCGCAATTCGAGTGGCGCGTTATACGGGCGGACCAGCGCTGGAGGTCCCTCCACTGGGGGCGGCCGGACGTTCAGAAGCCAACGTCACGAATCGCTTCGATGCCGGTCCGCCACCCTCCGTCCCGGAGGTCAATTACTGGATTGTCAGCAGCCGCAAAATGCCGCAGGAAGCGCCTTGGAGTGTGACGCAGCCTCTGGAGGTCTTTCAGCGGTTGCCGGACGGCTCCCTTTTGCAGCACGACATGACCGGGATGACAAGCCGCTTTACGCCGGGAGTTCCGGTGTGCATCTTCATTCACGGCACATTCGTGAGCGCCGACACGCATCAGCGCGAGTCGGTGCGGACCTATCAATGGGTGCGTGACTCAGCGCCGCAGTGTCCGTTGCACGTCATCTTTTACACCTGGCCGAGCGACACCGATAACACCTGGATGAGCCCATTGCTCATCAATTTGCGAGGCGAATGGGCCGAGAACAACGGGTTCTATCTGGCGAGTTTGATCGCCCAACTCCCACCCGAATCTCCCGTCTGCCTTGTGGGACACAGCCACGGGGGACGGGCGGTCGCCTCGACGCTGCACCTGCTGGGCGGCGGGCAGATCAAGGGGTACACGCTTCCCCAGAATGTCGGGGCCACGCGCCGGTATCGGGCCGTCCTGGCAGCCGCGGCATTTGACCGACACTGGCTGAATCCCGGGCAGCGCTACGAACGGGCGTTGTGTGGCGTCGAAGGATTGGTCAACCTCCGCAGCTCGGGCGACCTCGTCCTGCATGTCTATCCGCTACGGCGACCGCTGTCACGCAAGGCGATCGGCGAAACGGGCTTCACCCTATGGGACCGGGCGCGGCTCGGCCCGCTCAATCCCAAAGCGATCGATCTGGACGTCTCCCCGTTCCTCGGCCTGGGACATACGTGGCCCTACTTCTACAGCGAGCCCCGCATCGCGGCGGCGATTGTGCCGTATACGTACTTTGTGGATCGGGTTGAGTAGGAAATGGTGGCCTGATCCTGTTGAGCCGCGAGCCTGCGGCGAGCGCGACGCGGCCCTTCGACACTGCGGGATTACTCCTGAGCGTTCAGCCACTCCAAGAGCATGCCCGCCCACTTCTGTTCTGGTTGTGCGTTGGCGCGGGGAGTTCCGGCCGCCCAACTGCGGGGCTCTTGTCCCACAGTCTGCCGCTCTCTCGATGACTGGGATCGCGGAGATGATTTCGCGGCAGCAGGTTCGACGGTCAGCAGCATGTTTGCACCTTCGTGACCAAGGGCGTCATGGAGCCAGGAGCTTTGTGGAAGGGGCGAATTCGATCGGCCCAAAATGAGATCGCCGGCACCAATGGAATCCGGCAAAGATTTTTCCGGAAAAGCGGAAAGCCACGATTGGGAACCCGCGTGGGACCCCCGCTCACTCTCCGTCGCGGAAGCGGAACGGTTCGCCGGTGATTTCGTAGCCGGGTCTCAGGCCGACGTTGAGGAGCAGGCCGACGGCGATGCACATCGTTAGCAGGCTGGAGCCGCCGTAGCTGACCAGTGGCAGCGTGAGGCCGGTGATCGGCATCAGGCCGACCGTCATGCCGGTGTTGATTGTGAGTTGGGCCGCGAACAGCATCACGATGCCGACGGCCATCAACCGGCCGAACGGTTCCTGCGTCGCGGCGGCGATCATCAGGCCCCGGCCGAACAGCAGCAGATACACCAGCAGCACACCGATCGTGCCCGGCAGTCCCCACCGTTCGCCGATCATGCAGAAGATGAAGTCGGTCTGTGCCGCGGGAAGGTGATAGGCCAGTGGATCGTCGATCGGCATTCCGGTCACATCGCTGCCCCACATTCCGCCCAGGGCCAGGACCTGCTTCGACTGATGCAGATGGTATCCGTCGCCGCGCGGCGTCGGGCCGCCATCCTGTTGGTTGAAGAGCGCGGTGATGCGCGACTTCTGTTCGGCACTCATTTGCGTCCAGAGGACGGGCAACACCATCACGCCGAGCAGCGAGACGGCGATGAGGTGCCGCGCTTTCGCGCCGGCGGCGAACAGCATGCCGTAGAGCACCGGGAAGAACAGCAGCGACGTGCCGAGATCCGGTTCCCGCAAGATGAGTAACACGGGGACGAGTGTGAGCAGAAACGGCACGATCAGACCTGTCAGCCGGCGATAGTTGCGGCGATACATCAGGTAGTGGCTGAGCGCCATGATGTAGGTGATTTTGGCCAGTTCCGAAGGCTGCAGGTCGGCGACGCCGAGCGGAATCCAGCGATGGGCCCCGTTCTTCGCGGGGAAGAAGTAGACGACCCCCAGCAGCAGGAGCGTTGCGCCGAATAGCGGATAGCTCCACGGCTTCCAGATGCGGTAGGGGATCCAGGCCGCCGCGGCCATTGCGGGGAGGGCGATGAGAATCCACACAATCTGACGGGTCTGCAGCACCCGTCCGGGGTTGAGTTCGTCACCGCGGGCGATTCCCGCCAGGCCGGCGACCATCAGCAACGCTGCGCTGATGACCACCAGCCACGGCAACTGCTGCAGGGATTGACTGACGGATCTCATCGAAGGAGCAATTCGCCTGGCCCGACGGGGGCAACTCACCAGCACAGGTGAGCCGTCTCGGGATCAGGGGCGTGTTGTAACCCAATCAGTGAAGCGCGAGAACAGGGATCCTGCCATCAGATCAACCCATCACTTCGGGATTGACAGGTCGCTGGATGGGGGCTCCCAACAACGGAAACCCGTGCCCTATTGCTGCGAGAAAAAGAACGCCGCCGTAGCCGCGGAGATTGTGCCGCAGAGCACGGCGAAGGCGATCTTCCACGGGCTGTACGGCCGTTCCCCCTGGACCTCGCCGGTTCCCGCGTTGATGAACACGCGGTATGGCTGGTCCCGGTAGCGATAGGCCATCATCCAGACGGGCAACAGCAGGTGCTTGAACGTGATGGCGTCATAACGGCTGCGGAGTGAGTGGACGCGTTGCTGGTCCCCGCCGATGCGGCGACAGGTCTCCGCATGGAGGGCCTGGTCAATCCGTCGCTTGGCGTCCTGAAATCCCTGGTCGAGGGGGACGTCGTACGTTCGCGCGAGAAAGCCGGCCAGCACCTGCTGGGTGAAGGGGAGGCACTTGGTCAGCGGCCACGGTTCGAGCGCATGCAGATAGTCCATGGGGAGTTCGCGGACGCCGATGACGAGCACGTCATCGAAGAAGCGCTGGAAGTCTCCGGATGCGGGAGACCATCGTGTTCGCACTTCCGTTCGCCGATTCTTTCCTGTTCCGACGGTGACGGTGTAGTTGTCGCCGCGCTCCCCCTGGTACGCCGAGTACGTCATCGAGTCGTACGTCCAGAACGGAAGATACACTCCGTTGAATTTGCCCTCGATTCCGCTCCGGAGGAACTCGTTCGGGGCGAACCAACGGGAACGGACCCAGTCTGCCAGCGCATGAGCGGCGCGGTCATGGTCGATTTGAAATGGCAGGACGCCGTCGACAGGGATGCGGCTCGTTGCCGAGTGAATCTTCTCCCGCTGAATGGGAGATGCACAGTACGGACACTCACTGCTCGTCAGTGTGCCGGAAAATACGACGGTTCCGCCGCACGACTCGCAGCGGACCTCGCTCTCGCCCAGTTCGGAGCCTTCGTCGCTGCGTGCGCGGTTCTCCTGCTGCCGGTCGAGCATGGCGAGATAGTCCTGCTCGACAATCTCTGCATCGGGCCGCAGCTCGATCTCTTTTTCCGCCCCGCAGAACCGGCACTTGAGCCGCTGGACGCCGATGTGAAACACCAGATCGGCCCCGCATTGAGCGCAGGGAAAGATCCGTCCACGTCCCTCATCGACTGTTTGCCCGGCGATGTCTGAATAGCCGAGGATTTCGAGCTGGTCGTCGGGAGTCAGCTCCGCAT
>JAHBXU010001130.1 GCA_019636315.1 Planctomycetaceae bacterium
GGAGGACGGCCGAAAAACGTCGGTCCGCCCGATGCACCGCTGATGCAGGTTGAGACCGGCCTCGAGAGTGTTCCTTCGTCGGACGATGGGAGACCGGTAAGTGTGCAGTCCGGTGAGTATTGATCATCGGTATCCTCGCTGGTGCTATCTGGCGGCGCGGTCGGTGACATTCGTCGCATCGCTCGGCGAACGGCGCGTCAGACCAATCCGCAACTTGAGCCAATCCAGATCCAGCCGGTTGGGATGGTCCACATACCACATGGGGTGGGTGGCCACATGGTTGAGGTACCGCTCCGACACCCTCCATGCGATTTCGTCGTTAAGCCGGGCGTGTGCCACCAGGACGAAGGTCCCATCCTGAAGCCGGATGGTGACGTAATCCTGCGGCGTCAACGCGTCCTCTGAGGCGACGATCTCAACGACAAAATCGCAATCCGCCAGCTCTGCAGCCGCAATCAGCAGGGGTTGAAACAAGTGCGAGCGGCGATGGCGTTCGAGAGCGGCATTGGTCACGTTCAGGGCTTGAATGAAATGGGAATAACATGTCGATCTCTGCATAGGGGTCTCCCGCAGCCGTGAGGGCTGGAGCGCGTGGTAAGGGAGACTGGCTCGTGCTTCCGCCTGAAGCGGCAAACTGTGTGCCATTGGAATGCGATACGGCTGGTGACGAGGCGACCAACGGCCCATGGCAGGACTCCATGATTGGCGACGGCTTGCAGCACGCACGGGGGTTCATAACGGCATGGTTTCCACGCGACTCGTTTCCACAAGGCGGCATCATGGCGAAGCAAGTGCGCTGTGAGTCTCTCTTACGTCAACCGCCAGCGTGTGAGCTCAAGAGTCCTTGCTCGGACATTCCGAGAATGGGGAGTCCCGCCTGGGAGCTGATTTCACAAGCCGAATCTCGTTCCCCTGCTGATTGAAGGACACGTCATCCATGAATGCTCGAATCAGGTACAGTCCTCGTCCGTGCGGCTTGTCGAGGTTCTCAAGTTGCGTGGGATCGGGAACGAGCGTGTGATCAAAACCAGGCCCTTCATCACGAATCGTGAACTGCGCCTCACCCGTCGTAAACATCCCCAGCACGCTCAGCGTGCGCTCGCGATAGGGCGGAAGCGCTCGCCGCGAACGGATCAGGTCGTGAAAACGGGTGTCATCCTCATCCCGGAGGGTCGAGGAAACTTCCAGGTTGCCATGAATGATTCCGTTTGACATGGCCTCTTCCAGAGCCATCGCCGTCTTGAGGCGATTGCCGTTTCCGCAAACCGCGAATTCCTCGCACATATCCGCCAGGTGGCCAACCAGTACGGGAATCATCCCCAGGTCGTTGTCTTCCACAGTGAACTTGCACTCCGTCGCCCGGAGAGCATCCAACAGGCGTCCATGTCGACGACGGCAACCGGCGAGCGTTAAAATTCGCTCCACCGTGACGACGAGATCGCGTGCGATGACCGATCGCGGCACATAGCTCGCGGCACCAAAGAGCAGCGCTTTCACACTCGTGGCCGTTGCTCCCTCGCTGCCCGTCAGCAGAACGAGTGGGGTCTGA
>JAHBXU010001131.1 GCA_019636315.1 Planctomycetaceae bacterium
CTCCTCCAAGGCGTGCGATGACTCCCCTCTTGGAACCGCATCCCGATGGACCTTGGAAAGCGGCATCGTCGGACGCGATCTGTGTCGACTCTATCGATTTCACCGATTGTACCGGTCCATCCAGATGTATCAGGTGTTCCCGTTTTCACGACGCCTGAATCGACTGATTGCGTTTCTCCGAGGGTCCGATTTACCCAATGTTGCCGCGCGGCTCAGTCCGTTCTCGCGCTCCCGAGCCGAGCTTGGGGGGGAGACCCGACGGGCCACCGGGGCAAGCAAATCAACACGACGAAAGGTGCCGTTGTTCGCGTTGAGAGATCAACCGTCCCGTCAATGTGCATAACTGAGCGGAATCCGATGGTCATGGATGGGCGGAGTGCGGCATTCTCTTGCAGCGCGCTTCCGCGCGTGATGCTGGCGGCCTGTTTGGCGACAGCGTGCGCCCGGCCGGCCGTCGGATTCGAGTCGCCCCTTGAGCGCGCGACACCATCTTTGCGGCAATCCTACGAGCCGGCTCCGTCAGGTTCCTCGAGTTCTCCCCCTGTCCCGGCATGGTCGACCGCACTCGAACAGCACGGGCGACAGCGGATTCACTATGCCTACGATCTCGCTGCGCGCGGCGCGCTCCTGACGGCTCAGAACGAATTCCTGAAGATCCTTGACTTGGTTGCCCGGACGCTGGACGCCGAGTCCGGTTCCCGCGAGCACGTCACCGCGCTCGCGGCGGGGCAGGTAGCGCTCAAAGAAGCGGGAGATTTTCTGAAATCGGCTCCCCCGGGGGGAGTGTCGATTCCCGTGGCGACGATTGCCGCTTCGCATCAGACGCGACTGCTCTGGACGTCGGACGTCGGGGTGACGAATCCGGTTGTCGCCATGCAACTGTATTACAGTGATGCATGTCGTCAGCTGGTGATTGCGGCCGGTGGCCAGAGAATCGCCGCGGAGGCGTTGTTTGGCCTGGGACGGGTGACGTCCGTGTTGCGCGACCATCCGCAGGAACGACGTCGAGAGTCCCCCTCAATGCATGAGCAATTGATGCTCGTGTACTACCAGGCGGCATGGGCCGTTGATTCACGACATCACCGCGCAGCGAACGAACTTGGCGTCCAGTTGGCGCGATTCAATCAATGGGGGCCCGCATGTCATGCATTTGAGTACAGCGTGGCGCAAAGCCCGTTGCCGCAAAATACGCGTAACCTGGCGGTCGCTTATGCTCGCATCGGCGAACAGGAACTGTCTCAGCAAGCCTGGCGACTGCACCAATCACTGCTGACTCAGGGGGGGGATGCAGCCTCCAGCATGGGGGAGACCGCCAATCCGGTTCCGGCGGTGCAGTGGGTCGATCTCCAGACGTTTGCCCAGAGCGGAAGTCCCGTGGATTGGACTTCATTCTCTGCAGGCGACCGTGCGGCGAATGGAGGAATCGGCGGCGTCGATTCAGGACATCTGAGTTTACCCGTTGATGCCGGCCGCAAAACCTCCGCAGGGAATACAACTCCTTCGCCAGCGTCTTACCCGTCGAAGGCCGCCAAGCCGCTCGAACGG
>JAHBXU010001132.1 GCA_019636315.1 Planctomycetaceae bacterium
CGGTCATGCCGTGTTCGATCAGCCGCTGCCGCGCATTCTCAAAGAGATTTTGGTCAGGAAGGCCAAACCGCTGTGCGCCGCCGGTGCGCCCTTCGTCGCGGGCCTTTTTCGATAGCAGGTACTCCACCTGGGCGGAATAGAGTTTCGGGGAGTAGAGAAGCGCCAGGTGGTCGCCTTTCTCGACGACTACTCCGGTATAGTCCGCGTACAACTTTTCGAGACGTCCGTCGACATAGGCCGAAATCGTTTTCAACGATCCTTCGTTATAGCGGAGTTCCCCCACGGAACGCAGAGTGCGGCTCAACGGAATGGAGGCGACCGCGACGGTGCGAATGTTGGCGATCCGCCGGGCCGCGGGGTCAATATGCACGGAGTGCATGTCGGCTGGCCCGGTTCCAGCGGTCGCTGGGACAAGCTCCATCGCGCAGACAGGACAGCGCCCCGGCTCGGTCTGCGGCGGCGTGCACATCATCGGGCAGATGTAGGTTACGTTCGCGGCCGCGCTCAATGCGTGGTTGTGGGCATCCGCGTGGCCTGCGGCCGAGATCCAGCCAAGGCGCTGGGCAATGCCCAGTCCAGCAATCAGCAGCGCGCCCGAGAGCAGGAACAGGACGGGCTGAAAGCAAAGCTTGAGCCACCATCGCTGACTCTCGCGGTGGTCCAGCGGCCCGTGCCCTGCTGGCGACGGATCTGCGTCTGAGGGCGGAGTTGTGCCTTCCGGCTGCGCCGACTTATGCGGCGGAACGCCATTTTCAGCGGGATCGTTCATAAGAACCTCGACGGAATCACGTAAGCCATGATGAAAAACCACGATCTGTAGTTCTTCATCAGCAATCGACTCGATGGGACACACAGCGGCGCAATCGCGGGAGCCCCTGTTGACAGCCGGTGCGCAGCATTCACGTTTGGCGCAGCGGAATGCACTGCAAGCGACGCGAGTTAGGCGCGCAGCGGGAGCGTCCCGGGTCGGCTTAGGTCAGCCAGCAGCAGAGAAGGGCTTGGCGGCGAGCGGGATTGAGAGGCGGGGTCAGCGAGGAGTCGCGTTGTGCAGCAGCGGGCGAGGTTTCCGCGACCACTGTCGTCCACGCGAACGCCTGGAGGCAGCGGACTTCCTTTCGCTGGTCAGTGTTGGGCCGCTCTGCCGGTGCGAGGGGGTGATGCTCCCCGCAGGCGCAGCGGCACTCGGTTCTCTGAGCCCGATTCGAGCAACAACTGCGAGGCTGATTGGCGGCAACGGAACCGCAGCCACCGCAACATCGAACTCCAGTCCAACGCCCGGCGTCCGCCTCGTGCTGCAGCGCACAACCGCTTTGAGCGGTTGCCGGACTGCCGAAGGCCGTCGCCGCGATGAGCGTCAGTACGATCCAGCGAGTTGTTTTTCGGGGGGCCATAGTCCCACACCGCCTTCAAGGTCGGGAAGCGGTCGCAATGCAACTTCTATGGATCGCTGATCGTTCGGTCAAGACCAACTCCAATCCACTTCGGGCGATCCGGGCGAACTGGCCAGACGGCGCCCGACATTCCGGTACGACCGGTGGACACAC
>JAHBXU010001133.1 GCA_019636315.1 Planctomycetaceae bacterium
CGATAACGTCATCGTGGAAGCCATCCGACGCGTCGGCGGCGACATCGAGATCCGGCTGGTTGAAAGCAAAGGCCTCACCGGTACGGCCGACATCACGATCCGCTTGCCCCATCGTGCCGCCGCCGTCACCAACATGATGGGAGAGAATCCACAGCCGATCGCCGGAGGTCCCACTTACAAGTTCCCAGTTCGCCCCCAGCAGATCGTTACCATCCGCCTCCACGCACCATCGCCAGTGCCCACCCCAGCCATAGTTCGCGACTGGGGTTCGTTGGCGCCACTAGTAAAACGTAATGCCCTGAAGCAGCGCTTACCTGAGAAAGGTCATCCCGGAAGGTAGCCCGGTTCACTGCGAAAGGACGTATTCAGCCAGGTCCGCGATTTGCCGCGAGGTCAGGTGCGAGGTCTTGCCGTGCTTATCCTTGGGGTTCTTCACCGTGAGCACATCGCGTACGGTGGCCGCCGACCCGTCGTGCAGGTAGGGCGCTGTGCGCCAGACCTCGATGAGCGTTGGGTTGTCGAACGGCTCGTTCTCGCGATCAAACCGGCCTTGGGTGCCTACTTCGTAATGCTTCTGGTCCGTGAACAGAGGTCCTGTATGGCATGAGGCACAGCCAACCTCGCGGCTGTTGAACAGTTCGCGCCCGCGCATCGCGGCTGGCGACAAGTTGCCGTTCTCCAGGTGCGGACTGGGCACAGGTTCGAGCGACTTTAAGTACTCGTCCAGCGCGATGGCGACACCCTCCGGCTGGACCGTGAACAGGATGTACTTGATGCCGGCCCGCACGGCTACTTCGGCATTCTCGCGGACGCCGAGGCTCATGGCCGGCGGCGTTCGGTGCGCGAGCAACAGGCTCCGGTTGTTCTTCGGATTGTTCATGCCGTCGTTCAGCAGGTCCCAGTTCAGAGCGTCGGTACGCGCCCCGCCGGGATGGCAGCTTGAGCAACTCTGCCATTGCTGAAAGCAGAGCGTAGCGTCGTGGAAGTAGAGTTCCCCCTGGCGGGCAATAGTCATGACCGGTTTCGGGCCCAGGGCGACCGATTCCACGGCCTGAACGGGCGCGGCCCAGTCGACCACGGAAACGGTGTCGGAGAAGTAGTTAGCGAACCACGCTTTGGGTCCGATGGTGACCACGGGACGTGGTCCGCGATCGCTCTCTGGCAATGCGATCCGCTTGCGTAGTCCGGCCAGGAACGAGAAGTCATTGGGCACATCCGCCTGGACGCGCGACGCCCCGACGAATTCGGCTTCCTTGATGTCCTGGGTGGCGGGAACCTTCGCGAGCTTCGCCAACAGGGCCGTGAAGTCAATGATGCTTAGCTCGTGTGACCCGGCATGGGTTACCAGCAGCGTGCGGCTGTCGGCGGACCAAGCGACGCCCCATGGATTCGCTGCACCCGCGCCAGGGTCGTCGAGCAGCACGGTGTTCACGATCCGCATCCCGGCGATGTCGATCACTGTGCCGGCATTGTTGTTGATCCAACCCCGGTCCAACTGTGTGGTCGGCACCTGTGTACGGGCCAGGATGTGTGTGACGAAGG